>VAZM01000041.1:13727-13924 GCA_005883135.1 Alphaproteobacteria bacterium | reverse complement strand
CTCGTTATCGCATCCTGACCTGTAGCCAGCATGGAGCGAAACGACATCCCGGGATGACCATGCTCACACAACCAGGTGCCGGCGCAAAGCCGGTCAGCCCGCACAGCGCTTCACAAGCGTGAGCATCGCGCAAAGAGCGCACCCGGACGTCGCCCATGGTGGGTGGAAAGCGCGCGTAAGCGCGCTTATCGCTCGGT
>VAZM01000041.1:10909-13716 GCA_005883135.1 Alphaproteobacteria bacterium | reverse complement strand
CGTTCACCGCGCGCGGGTGCGAACCAATCCTGCATGCGGACAAGGCGGCGCTTCGGCCGCGCCAACGTCGATCGAACGCCCACGGTCCAGGCCGCCGCGTGCTGGCGCAGTCCATCGAGGTGCCGGCGTCGCGCCGCGGAGGTCGTGCTTGCCGCAACCGCGGCGGCGGCCCGCCGACCGAGTGCTTTCGACCACGTGAGCAGTGCCGCGACTGCAACCATCAGCAGGATGCCGCCGAAATCGATCGCCAGCTGCATCGGGATATCGGCACGCACCGAGGTCAGCACGATATATCCGAGCACTGAGAGAAGAATCCCGAGACAGAATATCTGCAGCGAATGCTGCCCGCAGCGGATGATCCATTGCGCGACAGGGCCGCGCAGGAGGCGGCTGTCGCGACGCACGACATGCGCGCTCGCGATCGCAAGCGCCAGGAAGCTGATGAGGCGCAGCGGCGCCAGATCGGCTTTGTCTTCGACCAGCGGCGAAAGCTCCCGCTGCAGCAAGGCCGGAAAAGCGTCATACGCGCTATGAATTGTCCAAGACACGCTGATGATGCCGATCGCAATCGCGATGCCGACTGAAAGCTTGCCGAGCCAGGCGCTGTTGATCGGCAAGCTTTGGCGGCTGTACGGCGCATATCCGGCAGTTGCCCCGATCACGAACAGGAACTGCCAGGCAAGCGGGTTGAAAAACCACCCGTCGTCATCGGGATAGCTGTGCGGCTGCCAACCGAAGCGCCACGTCAAGAGATAGAGCGCGCCGGAAATCAAGAGCGGGAGTGGCAGCCAGCTTCGCAGCAACAGCAACAGCAGCGGAAGCACCCCGAGAAAGATCATGTAGATCGGCAGGATGTCGAGGAACTGCGGCTGATACTGCAGCAAGAGCAGCTTGATGATCGCGACCTGCGGCTCGTCGACGAAATTGTCGATCCCGAAATCCTCGGTGTAGTTTTGATCGTGCACACGAAGCGTCGCGTAACAGACGCCTGCCGCCAAGACCGCGAACGTCAGGATATGCGCGGCGTAGAGCTGCGATACCCGGCGATAGATCCGTCCGGCGGCCGCCATGCAGCCTTGGCGGTGCAACGCCTTGCCGTAGACCATCGCAGCGGCATAGCCGGAAATGAAGACGAACACCTCGGCCGCGTCGGAAAACGCTACTGAGTGCAGCGTCACGTAGGAGAGAACGTTGTCGGGGATGTGGTCGATGAAGATGAAAAGCAGAGCCAGACCGCGGAAGAGGTCGAGCCGCAGATCGCGTCCGCTCTGCTGATTTGCATCAGCAGGGACGCCGCCGTAGCAGGCTTGCGGGCTTTTACGCTCGGACATGACGCTGGCGCGATCGATATGGGCTGGCGATTTCGGCTGGCTTGGCGTCTGGATCGACGCCCGACCCGCCCACCGCTCAACGCGGAGCGCGCGCCCGTTCGCTGCGAGCCAAGAACGCCATCGCCGTTCGATGCGCCTCGCGCAGGTCCGACCGCGGCCCGTCCTGCGTCGAGGCCACGTCCTCGCCCACGGTGAACCGGTAGGTCTCGTAAGTTTGTCTGTTCACCACCAAGATATTGGGGTGCTCATGACGCACGACTTTGAAGCTCATGTCCCCATCCCCCCGACTGGCACTGAACTCGCGCAGGAGGCGTGGCGCGCCGGCGCTTAAACAGCGAATGGATCGCTCTTGTTTTTGCCCGGCTTTCCCCACCCCCGAGCAGCGGCGCGAGTGCAACAAGGCCTCGCGTCGCTTCCAGGGCTCAACAAGGGCAGAAATGCGTTGATTCTTGGCAAATAAACGTACCGGCGCCCCGATGGGGGGGGACCGAGGCTCAGTCCAAGGTGGAAATCAGGCCGCGCGTCGTTGCGACGATCCAGCGGCTGCCCCAGCGAACGATCGAATCGACCCGTCCGACGCCTGGCAGGGTATCTCCCTGCGCGACTCGGAAGACGCCGGTAGGCCCTTGCAACACGGCCGTTCCACCGACGACCTCGCGGATCGTCCAGCCTTCGATGGTGGTCGGCCGCGTCTCCGGCGAAGCCGCAAGGCGCGGCGCCATCCTCGTGCGCTCCTGGGTCGAAATGCTGTTCGTCGTCGCCACGTCCCGGTTGCCGGCGGCGTTCGCCTGTTGCGTGCCGCGCGCCAGCTCCCGCTCGCGATTAACAATACGCGCGCGCGGCCCGGCGATCTTGGTCGGGCTCGCCATCGGCTCGCGGTCCGATTTGACGGGGGCGCATCCTCCTTCGCGCGTACAGCCTGGCGCCTCGGCCTGCTGCACCGGGGTCGCGCTGGGCGCCGGGGCGAAGAACCACCGCGCCGACATCGATCCGCCGATCCACCCGAGGCACAGCCCGACCGCAAGCGCGCCGCCCAGAATCGCGAGTTGGAGCCACTGCGCCGGGATGGCCGCCTCCGCCATCGAGAACTCCTCCCGGCGTGGCGGCCTGATCTCGTCATCCGCCCTGATCGCATGTTCGCGGGAGGATGGCGCGTGCGCGCGGGCGCCGACCGGCTCGATCAGCAGGAATTTGGATGGGGCGGCCGGCGGTGCCTCTCGCGCTCGCCCACGCTTCTCGGCTTCGTCATGCGGTGCCGCCGACCAGAGGACGAGCTGCTGCGGCTCACGCGCGCTGCCGTTGCCGGCTGGCGCGGAAGTCGACCCGGCGGCGCCATGGCGTCTCGCCCGCTCGTCATCCATGATGGGATCCTCGGCGCGAGCCACGCGTCATGGCCGCACGGGCGCATGATCCGTCGCAGAGCTAAAGGGAATCTTAACGGATCGCCGAGACGCCGCGCGCGGTGGCACATTATTC
>VAZM01000041.1:3362-10865 GCA_005883135.1 Alphaproteobacteria bacterium | reverse complement strand
CCGATAATTCCCGCTTCGGTTGCGCAGGAGGGGCGGCGGCGCCTATTGCATCATCTGCGCGACTTTGTTTGCTACTGCCTGCGGCAAGCGAAGCGTCTCACGCACGATTCCATCGATATCCTCTCCGCTGGCACCGTCGACCATCAGCTTTCGCCTCTCGCATGCGGCAAGGAAATCCGCATCCTCGAGCAGCGCGCGAAACGCGGTTCGCAGAGCGCGCAGCCTCTCCGGCGGCACGCCCGGGGTGGTGAGAATGGAACGGCCGATTTCGCCAGTACTCGCTGTCGCGCGCAGCACTCGCGTCCCTCATCGGACAGCGCGAGCTCCGGCAGTGTCGGCACGTGTGCCAGAAAGCGATGCCGCTTCAGCGCGGCTTGAAATAGTAGCGTTGTCTCACCGTGCTGCACCCAGCCGGCATGGCTCGCCAAAATGCCGGGAAGCCCATAAGCGCCCACGATGTCCACCTCACCGCGCTCCATCGCGAGCAGGATGTCGCTCGTGCCGCTATATCCACGCACCAGCTTGAACTTCGCTCCGGCGTAGGTCTTGAGGGCGGTCGGGAACAGAACGGTCGTGGAGCCGCCGCCGGAGGCGCCCACGCTGTACTGTTTCGCGCGAACATCTTCGAACGATTTGATCCCGCTCTTCGGTAGCGCCACGCCGACGTCAATGTTGGTGACGACCCGTCCGATATAGGGCATTTTGGCAACGTCCAGGCTCGTGTTCGTCATGCTGTCGAGCGCTAGCGTCTGGGCAAGACTCCCCAATACCGTGCCGTCCTTGGGCGCAACGTCGTAAATGTATTTCGCTGCCACGAAGCTGCCGGCGCCCGGCATGTTCTGCGCAATGATTCTCGGATTTCCGGGTAGATGCCGCGGCAGAAACTCCGCGACAAGGCGGCCGTAGATGTCGTAGCCGCCGCCGGGGCCGTAACCGATCAGCAAGTGCAACGTCCTGCCGCGGTAAAAATCCACCACCGGTTCGGCGTGGATGGGGATTGACCTCAGCAGCGTTGCCGCAGCAATGCCAACGGCAGCGCCGATCATGAGCGCTTTGCGCAATTGACCCTCCTCGTAGGGGAGTTCGTCATTTGCTGGCGCGCCGACAACCGGAGGCCGACGGGACACATCAGCGTGCCGTCAAGGCGCGGCAGAATCTGACGGCGACAACGCGGCCGGCGATTTGCGGCTCTTCTCCTTACCCCGCTGCGGCGCGCAGCTTCACGCATTCAGCCTGAAACACGTGGTTGAGGCACCACTCCGCAAGCTCGATTCCGGTCGGGAACCAAAGATTCCCTGCCTTCTTCATATGCTGGACGATGCCACGCAAAGCCAGAGTGCGGCCCGGACGACCAATGATGTAGGGATGCATGGTGAAGGGGATGTAGGCAGGGCGATCGGCCGATTCCGCATAGAGCTCGTCGAAATAAGCTTTCCATGTTTCGAGTCCGTGATACGGGTTGCCGTACTCCCCATGGCGATGGCCGAACAGTGTGCCGTCCCCGAATGGCTGCCGCGGAAGCTCGACCAACAGTTTGCCGTCCTTTTCCCATAGGAACGGCAACTCTTCATGAAAGCAATTGGTGTTGAAGACGAAACCGTGCTCGAGCAGAAGCTCGATCGTATTCGTGCTCTGCGTGCACGAACGCCAGCCATAAGGCCGGCGTCCGGTCCGCTTCTCGATCATGGCAATCGCCTTCTTCATGACCTCGGATTCTTGATCGCGCGGCAGGTAGCGCGCGATCTCGTGATTGTAGCCGTGGCCCTCCACCACGTGACCCTGCGCAAGGATCGCCTGGATTGCCTCGGGAAAGCGCTCCGCGATCGCCCCGCACGTCAAGAATGTCGCCTTGATGTTTTCTTCCTGCAAAATTCGCAGCAGCCGATAAATTGCATGGTGAGGACCGTATTCGCCCTGACTCCACATTTCGTAGTTGAGAATGCCGTTCTTGTCCGGCTTTACGTCCTCGCCGCCTTGGAAGTCGAACGTCAAGAACACCGCTGCCCGCTCTCCGCGCGGCCAACGGATGAGATGGTCATAGTGATATTCCTTGAGCATGGTTGCATCCCGTTGTGTCACCGGAGGAATGTCAGAGTGGCCCCCCCGGGCGCGGAGCTAGCTAGTTTACAATCGCGCGCGCCCTGTTGGTAGGTCAGATCTGCCTCGAACCCCCCGGGCTTGCGCGCAACACGTCAGCGTTTTCTCTCGACGCGCTCGAAATATCCGATTCCGTCGTGCGCTCGCTTTCCCGCCAGCGCGAAGACCGCGCCCTGCGGATCCGCGCAGCGGGCGATCCATCGTTTGCTCGGCACTTCAATCGGACCATTGAGAAGCGTGCCGCCGCCGGCCGTCACGCGCCGTATTGCCGCGTCGATATCTCCGACGTTGAAGTAATAGAGCCAGAAGGGGGCCGGTTCGACGACGGACTTGGTGAACATGCCACCGATCGTCTGTCCTCCGGCGGAGAACAGCTGATAGGTGCCCGCAAGGCCGGTATCGGCTTGCGCTTTTTGCCAACCGAAGAGCTCGCGGTAGAAAGCGAACGCCGCTTCCCAGTCGGCGGCGACCAGCTCGTGCCAGCTGACGCGGCCAGGTGCATCGAATTCGGCGGGGCGCGCTTGGCCGCCGTCAAGCCACTTGAGCAGCGCGATCGTCGCCATCTGCGGGTCGGCAGCGATGGAAATGCGGCTGATATTCGGGATCTCGGTCGGCGGAAGATGCAGGGCGCCACCGAGCTGTTTGATACGCTCGGCGCTGGCGTCGACGTCGTCGACCGCGACGTATCCGACCCAGCTCGGCCGCAGCCCCATTTTCCTGGCGTCTTCGGATAATTGCGTCAGCCCGCTGATCAAGGCGCCGCCCGCGGTGAACAGGATGTAGGTCGCGCCGGGCATCGATACGTCCTGCGCATCCCAGCCCACGACCGCGGCGTAAAAGGCCTTGGCGGATTCCATGTCCGTCGTCATCAACTCGTACCAGGCGAAACTGCCATGCGAATCGGCCATGGTTTTTTGCGTCTCCCGCTAGGACCCTCGCCGCGGCGCGTGTCTGCCGGTCTAGCGCATGTCCCGCTCAGAATTCAGTGTCTCGTCGGTAATCGCGGCGCATCGCGAAATGTCGCCTGTCTAACTCATAGTCGCGTCGGCGCCGAAGTTCTTCACAAAAGTGGAACCTGTTGTGCCGCCGCGCGTTCTGTTGGGGTTCGCCACTTCGGCGCCGGCAGGGAAGCGCGTGCGTAAGCCCTATGTAAGCTCCCTATGTAAGCTCCCTTAGGCAGGTAATGGCCTTGCCAGGCGGCTGCGCGAAGCGTACGAATAGTGCTGGGTACGGGTACGGTCCACTTCATCGAACATCTTCCTCGCAAATCCGGGAGGCTCGATATGCCGCAGAAGAGGCCTGCTTCGAAGCGAAAGGGTTATAAGGAGGCTGTACCGGTTGTAGGAGTCGTCGGCGTCTCCTTGTCGCTGGCGGGCGGAGCATCCGCGGCGACCGCCATGCCGCCGGCGGATACGCCGTCCCAGGATACCCTTCGGCCGCAAATCACGCTGAACGAAGAAGAAATCTCCGACGTCAGTTTGGGCACGTTCTACGTGTTCGACAAGGAAAACGCCGGCTCGCGCTCACTCGGCGAAAGAGTTGCCCAGCGCTGCGGCGGCTGCAGGTGCGGTGGCGGCTGCAGGTGCGGCAGAGGCTGCGGCTGCCGTTGCGGTGGCGGTTGCGGCGGCTGCGGCGGTTGCGGCTGCTGCCTGTCGTGGGGCGTTTGCCGCATCTGCTAGGCTCGAGCACGTTCCGATCAGACGCAGTTCGACATGGCCGGGTTCCCATTCGACCCGGCCATGCCTTTTGTGCGGGCGGGCCTCGGTGCGAGCGGCGAACTCGGTTCCCCCTTCTCCTTGCGGCGGAGGCCTGAGGAGGCGAGTGATGCGGCGAGATGAAAATGGCGCGCCCAATGCGCGGCGCTGAGGTTGCCTCAAGGAGAACGGAACGTCAGTTAGTGGCGCGCTTGCTCAGCTCATGACCGGCAATCGCCGCAACCGCGTCGCGCAGCACGCCGGCAACGACGTTCCGCGCTTCGCGCCGAATTTCACCGTTTATCTGCTGCCCGGCGACGTCGTCTGCCTCTATTCGGAGGACCGCAAGTTCTTTCTCCACGGCGAGCTCTATTGCGCGCTCGCTTCGGCGATCGGAAAAGGCGGCCGGACGTTTCGCCAGCTCGTCTCCGAGCTGGGGCGCAAGTTTCCGGCCGACAAGATCGAGGAAGCGCTCACGCGCCTGCTCGACCGGCGCTTCATCCTCGGCAAACCGCACGCATTCCTGGATACCGTTGCCGCCTATTGGGCGAGCCTCGGCCTGTCGCCGCAGGACGCGGAAAAAAATCTCAAACAATGCCCCGTGCGCATTCAAGCGCTCGACGTGAAGGGAGCGGCGCAGATCCGCGCCGCCTTGCGCGCGATGGGCGTTCGCCTGGCGAAACGTTCCGCCGAGCTGACGGTCACGTTGGTGAGTGATTATCTCGATGCGCGCCTCGCCGAATTGAACCGGCAGCACGTCTCGCAGCGCACGCCGTGGCTGCTCGCGCAGCCTTCCGGCATCTTTCCCCTGGTCGGGCCGGTCTTCAGCCCGGGCAAGAGCGCCTGCTGGGGCTGCCTTGCCGAGCGCATGCAACGCAACCGCGAGATCAAGGCGCTGATCGATCGCGCCGGCGCGCGCCGTCTCGCCGCGTCGGCGCTCGGGAGCGACATGCTCGGACAGAGCGGCATCGAACTTGCGGCGGTCGAGATCGCAAAAGCGATCGCCACCGGCTTCCGCACCGACCTGAGCGACCACATCATCAGCCTCGACCTGTTGGGCTCTACCGTCGTGCGGCATTACGTGCCGGCGCGGCCGCAATGTCCGGTCTGCGGCCGCAAGGCGCTGCGCGACCCGCGCCGGTCACCGGTGCCAATCGAGCTCGGCGCCGGCGGCAAGCTCGTGATGACGAGCGGCGGTTATCGCACCGTGTCCTCGCGCGCCACGGTGGCGCGGTTCCGCAAGCACGTGAGCCCGCTCACCGGCGTCGTCTCGCGGCTCGAGCGGATCGAGGCCGATCTGCCCATGAACACCAACTATCTCGCCACGCACAATTTCTCGGGGCCGGCGCGCAGCGTCAATGAGCTCAGGGCGGGGCTGAGCGGCGGCAGCTTCGGCAAGGGCAGCACGGCCGAGCAGGGCGAAGCCAGCGCGCTCATGGAGGCGATCGAGCGCTATTCCGGCATTTATCAAGGCGACGAGATCCGCGTGACGCGGCGGTTCACCGATTTTCCCGCGGGCGAAGCGATTCTTCCCAACGACGTCCTGCTGTTCAGCGACGCGCAATACCGGGGCGACCAACCGCAGAGCATCGAGGGGGAGGATGTGGCGCCGATCCCATTCGATCCATCGGCCAAAATCGAATGGTCGCCGGTCTGGTCGCTGCGCGACGAACGCTTCCGCTATCTGCCGACGAGCCTGCTCTATTTCTTCTATCGCGGGCCCGGCTATCAGCACAACGCCGATTCCAACGGCTGCGCCGCCGGCAACACGCGCGCTGAGGCGATCGTCCAGGGATTCCTCGAGCTGGTCGAGCGCGATTCGTACGCGATCTGGTGGTACAATCGGTTGCAGCTTCCGGAGGTGGACCTCGGACAATTCGATGATCCCTACATCCGCGATCTGAAAAACGAGCTTGCCGAGACCGGACGCCGCCTATGGGTGCTCGACGTCACTAACGACCTCGGCATTCCGAGCTTCGTGAGCATCGCGCACTGGAAGGAAAAGTCGCAGGAACTGGTCGAGTTCGGTTCCGGTTCGCACTTCGATGCGCGCATCGCCATGCTGCGCGCGATGACCGAGCTCAATCAATTTCTGTCGATCGGCCTGATGGGCGCCCGCAACCAGAATCCTGCGAGCCAGGCATCAGATCAAGGATCGAGTCCTGACGGCGGGCCGCCATTCCGTCTGCAGGAGCATCCCTATCTGACGCCGAGCGGGGCGGCGCCGGTCCGGCCGGACCCCGGCGCGAAGTTCGGCCGCCTCGGCGCGCGCGAGCAGGTGAGCGCCTGCGTCAAGCTTATCAAGGCTGCGGGGCTGGATTTCCTGGTGCTGGATCAGACGCGTCCCGACATTGACGTTCCGGTGGTGCGCGTGATCGTTCCGGGCTTGCGGCATTTCTATCGCCGCTTCGCGCCCGGCCGGCTCTACGACGTCCCGGTCAAACTCGGATGGCGAGACCGGCCGATATCGGAACACGATCTCAATCCGCTTCATCCGCAGACCTAGAGCGCGTTCGCGTGGCCTGGGATAATGCCGGCGGGGAAGTCGGCTGATGCCGATAGAGACGGTGCCGCGCGCGGGAACTAACCCGAGAACGTGGTACTGAAGTGCTTGAGCACGAACGAAAGTACTCTGAGGATTCCGCTTGCGCCCTCCCGCGTCAAAGCGAGGCCGAGGTGCCGCGCCGGTAGCGTTGTCGGCCCGGCTCGCCGCTCACGTCACCCTTGAAGCGCGCCCTAACGGGACGGTCGCCGCTTGCTTCGATGGTCATTCGCTCGCGTTGGGGGAGGTCAGCGCGGGCGCCGCGGACCGCGCGCAGGCGCTGCGTACGGGCCTGCCGCTCCACGCCTTGGCCTCCAGCCGCCGCAGCATCGACAAGGAGGTCGATGGATTGGTCCGGCGATTGGCCAGGCACGGTCTATTGGAGTACTGCCTCGGCCGCTCGCGCGACGGCGCGGCCCAAGTCGTGATCGAACCGCAGGTTCCCGACTATTGGCCGCGCACCCCGCTGCTCGGCAATTCCGACGTTCTCGTGCTGTCGCGCTTTGCCTACATGCGCCGGCGCGGCGACGACATGGTGCTGGAATCCCCGCGCGCCGGCGCGTTGTTCAAGATCTGCGATGCGAGGGTTGCAACCGCGCTCGCCGCGCTCGCCGCGCCGCAGGCCGTCAAGCAACTGCGCCGGCAGGACGCGTTTCCCGGGCTCGAGCTCCTCGCTCTGCTGCTTGATTGCCAAATTCTGTTCAAGGTGGATCCCGCTCGCGACAGCGGCCCGCGGGTCGCCGAGGGCGACGACAATCTGGTGCTTTGGGATTTTCACGATCTCCTGTTCCACGCGCGCAGCAGCGAAGGGCGGCACGCCAATCCGCTGGGCGGCGTCTATGCATATGCCGACATCATGCCGCCGCCCCCGGCGGTGCGGCCGCGCTGGCCCGGAAAGGCCATTGCTCTGGACGAGTTCGCCTCGCGCGGGCAATCGCAGCCGCTGTCGCCGGCGGCAAAGCTGTTGCGCGAGCGCCATTCGACCCGCAGCTTCGATGACCGGCGGCCGATCACCGCTACCGAGCTTGCGCGCTTTCTCGACGCCACCGCGCGGGTACACTCGAGGTTCGAAGATCGGTTCGACGATGCGAGTCCCGCGGTGGAGTACGCGGTCAGGCCCTATCCGTCGGCCGGCGGCAGCTACGAGCTCGAGCTCTATCTCGCCGTCGA
>VAZM01000041.1:0-3356 GCA_005883135.1 Alphaproteobacteria bacterium | reverse complement strand
CGAAGGGCTTGCGCGCGGATTCTATCACTATGATGCCGATGCCCACGCGCTGATGCCGATCGCCGCGCCGGCGCAGGAGCTCGAGGCGCAGCTGCGGGGCGCGCAATTCGCGATGGGCGCGCCTGCCGTCCCTCAGATCCTGATCACCATCGCCGCGCGCTTCGGTCGAGTGTCGTGGAAGTACAGCTCGATCGCGTTCTCACTGATCCTGAAGGATGCCGGCGTGCTGATGCAGACTTTCTACCTGATGGCGGCCGATATGGGACTGGGCGGCTGCGCGATCGGCATCGCCAATCTCGAGCTGTTCGCGAAAATGACCGGCGTCGCGTTTCACGTCGAGGGGCCGGTTGGCCAATTCGCCCTCGGCCGTGCGGCGCCGTCGCCGGCGTCCGATCGGTGATCCGGCCGCCGTCGCCGTCGGGCAAGTCAGGCCGGCGCCAACACTGGTTTCCGCCCTCGCGGTGATTACGATGCAGCGCTGCGCGCGCGCCAAGCTTTCGAGGCGGCACCGCGATGAAAGTCCTGCGTCGCGAATTTCTCCACCTGGCAACGGCCGTCGCCGCTTTGCCAACGCTCGCGTGCCCCGCCCGTGCGCAGAGCTATCCGGCCCGGCCGCTGCGCCTGATCGTCGGCTATCCCGCCGGCGGCTCGACCGACCTGGTGGCGCGCATCATGGGCGCGTGGCTCGCCGAACGGCTCGGTCAATCGGTCGTCATCGAGAACAAGCCAGGGGCCGGCACCAATCTCGCGGTGCAGGCGGCGGTTGCCTCGCCGCCGGACGGCTACACGCTCCTATTCGTGACCACCACGAACGCGATCAACACGAGCTTCCATGCGGCGCTGCCGTTCGACTTCCTGCGCGACCTCGCGCCGGTCGCCGCGCTCGTCGAACTGCCGTTCGTCATGGAGGTGAACCCATCCGTGCCGGTCAAGACCGTCGCCGAGTTTATCGCCCACGCCAAAGCCAACCCCGGCAAGATCAACGCCGCTTCGTTCGGCACCGGGACCGTCAGTCACATGGCCTGGGAGCTTTTCAAGCTGATGGCTGGCATCGAGATGATGCACGTGCCGTATCACGGCGGCGCGCCCATGGTGACGGACCTCATCGGCGGCCGCGTGCAGGCGGGCATCGACGCCTTGCCGAACTCGCTGGCGCACATCCGCTCCGGCGCGCTGCGCGCGCTCGCGCTGACCGGACCGGCGCGGTCCGCCGCGGTGCCCGACGTGCCGACCGTGGGCGAAACGCTCACCGGGTATGAGGTCAGCGGCTGGACCGGCATCGCTGTCCCCGCCGGCGCGCCCGCGGCCGTGATCGCCACGCTGAACCGCGAGATCAACGCCGGGCTCGCCGATCCCCGCATCGCGGCGCGGCTCGCCGCGGTCGGTGGGCGGCCGATCCAGGTGACGGCCGATCAATTCGGCGCCTTGTGGCGGCGCGACACCGACAAGTGGGCGAAGGTGATGACGTTCGCCGCGGGGAAGCGCGAGTAGGGCAGGGTGCGCGCTAAGCGCGCGCCGCGCGCATCGTCAATGCTATTTCTCCTCCTGGGCGGTGACCGGCTCCCACTGCGGGCCCGGTGGCTCGCGCGCGAGCTGTCGCGTCCGTGTCAGCAAGAGCGCGGACGGAGGATCTTCGGCTGCAACGCGCGCGAATTGCTCGGCGGCGGCGGCGAAGTCGCGCGCGCGATAGCGCGTGAGCCCCTCGCCATAGGCGTGCGCACGCCCCAGCACGTCGGCCGCGACCTCGCCCGCGACGCCGAGCGGCTCGAAAACGCGCACCGCCTCGGTGCGGCCTTTGACCCGGATCGCGTCGAGCTCGCGCCAGACGAGCGCGTTGCCGGTCAGCGCCACCGTCGCCTGCGATGCGAGCACGGTGGTGCCGTAAAGCTTGTTCGCGCCCTCAAGCCGCGAGGCCAGATTCACCACGTCGCCCATCACCGTGTAGTTGAAGCGCCGTCGCGAGCCGATATTGCCCACGAGCGCCGCCCCGGAATTGAGCCCGATGCGCTGGGGCACCGTGGCGCCGAATGCGGCCGTTACGCGATCGAGCGTGCCGAGCGCGGCCGCGCAGCGCAGCGCCGCGCGCACGGCGTTGGTGGCGTGATGCGGATCGTCGAGCGGCGCCCCGAACACCGCGACAATGGCATCGCCAATATACTTGTCGACGAACCCGCCGTGCGCCTCGATCACATCGGTCATCGCCGAGAGATATTCGTTCATCGCCGCCACCAGTTCGACCGGCGGGATCTTCTCCGCGATCGCGGAGAAGTCGGCGATGTCCGAGAAATAGACCGTGACGTTGCGCATCTCGCCGCCCAGCGCGGGTAGCTTGTTGGAGGACAGCATTTTTTCGATGACCGCCGGCGCCAGATAGAGCCCGAAACCCTGGCGCAGGAGGCGCTTGCCCTTGTCGGCGATCACGAACCGGTAGCCGATGGTCGCCGCCAAGGCGGCGATCCCGGCGAGGAGCGGCTCGATCAGCGGCAGTGCCAACGCGTGCCGGAACGCGACCGTCGCGCCCGCGATCCAGCCGACGGCGAGCGCCGCCGTCGCCGCGGCCGCCGCTATCGGACCCAAGGCGAGAGCGGCCGTCGCGGCAAGCGCCGCAAACGCAAACGACGCGAGCGCGGCGCCGATGCGGCCGAACTCGATCAGCGCGTCGTCGCGAACCAGATTGTTCACCGCCGTTGCACGGATATAGACGCCGGCGATCGAGTCGCGGGCGAATCTTTCCCCCGCCGCCGGGATCGGCAGGGCGCAGCGCTCCGCCCGCGCGCCTTCCGGCGCGGTGGCGAACCGCTTCGACGTGATCTTGCGATCCTCGACGTCGAGCAGCGTGCCGATCAACACGATCTTGCCGCCGAAATTGCGCTTGAAGAAATTCTTGTCGTCCTTCGCCGCGCAGGCGGCGAGGTCGGCGAGGGAATAGGTCGGGACGTCGTCGGCGCCGCCTTGAAAGTTGAGGATGAGCATATCCGGCGTTGGACGCGGCAGCCGCGCGAAGACCGGATCGGAGGTCGGCTCGCTGGCGCGCGCGACCAGCTCGGCCGCCATCGAGGGAACTTGCTCGCCATCCACCGTGAAGCTCATCGGCACGCGGCGGATCACGTCGTCGGCATCGCTATGCACGTTGAGCGGGCGGATGTTGCGCGTAAATCCGACGGCGGTGCGCTGTCCGGGCGAGGGCAGCAGCGGATGATACAGTTGCGTCGGCGGTCAGAGGCAGCCAACTGTGGACAGCGGCAATAGCTTGCCCTTGCAAACCACTGAAATCATTAGTAGGGCAACAGTCGTCACGGCCACGGGCGGACAGGCGACGGCACTCGGAATCTTCCCATCAATTTCCCAGAACGGCT
>VAZM01000606.1 GCA_005883135.1 Alphaproteobacteria bacterium | reverse complement strand
GCGGACCTCGCTTCACCATCAGCCTAAAGCGCAGCACCCCCATTTCTTCAGCTATCCCCAAGTTGGGGGGCTGATTGACCTATCTATAATAGGTTATTTTTTGCAGTTCGAACTGTGAGTGACAAGCATCACGGTAACGGTACGCGGCAATGGTGTCGTCAATCATCCTTTGATGTCCAAACTTTTTCGATACGAACCCGGGTCCTTGAGTAGCCGCACGTTTCCGCCAACCTGGATCGTCGAGAATCTCGAGTACTGCACTTGCTAAGCTCGAGGCTCGACGGTTGCCGACTAGAATTCCTGTAACGCCATTCAAAAGAGCCTCGCTGGTCCCGCCAACATCTGGGGCAACGACGGGAATTCCGGCTGCCTGAGCTTCAATCAATACATTTGGCGTGCCCTCGAATCGTGACGTCAAAAGCAAAACGTCCAGCGCGCCATAAATCAAACCAATGTCCTTTGCTGCTCCCGGCAAAATGAAGCGTTCAGCCAATCCAAGGGTCTCAATTCTCCGTTCCATTTGCTTTGCAAGATTGCCGTAGCCGGCAAGGACAAAACAGGTATCCGGACGAGCCGCGGCAATTGCCGCAGCCGTTTCCAGCCATAGATGTGGATCTTTCTCGGGTGCGAAGCGCATAACTGTACCAATCACCCGCGCGTCATTCCTGAGACCGAGACGCCGACGGCAAAGTTGCGCTTCACTTCCTCTCCTGATGTGAAAGTCTTGAGGCAAGAAGCCGTTGTAAATGAGTCTAATCTTGTTGCTGGGTATTTGGATTGTTCAGCATAACAACATTTGAGTTCTGGACGAGAAGACGGTACGCGTCGAGACAAAGATAGGGTGCAACCCCTTCGACGGAACGAAATGCGGGTACGTTCCGCTGCCCTAGTACTACAGTGGGGACTCCCACGTTCGTAGCAACAAGTCCGCCAACTACGTTGGCAAAATCAGACCAACAATGGACAATCTCAGGACGAAATTCTCTGATTATCCTGGCTAACGCTCGACCTAGCGCAATGACATCCAACTGATCCACGAGTTGCACAAATTGCTGAAGATGGTGGATGTCTTCGATGTTGTTTCCGCCACCAGCCGAATCGCCGTATTCGAACGGATGGCGGCACTTTATGCCAAGTTGAGAAAACTCATCAAGGAAGTCGGGTGTAGTAACCGGATCCGCGAAATAGAAAATCTCAACCTCATAGTCCCGCCTAAGGAGGCCGTGCGCAGTCGCCAAAATCTGGCGCTCGGCCCCGCCCCGGGTCAACCCCGGAGCTACCATGAGTACTCGATTTTTGCTTGGAAGATACCGCGCTCGAGGGCCGCATCGCTGCAAATTTGGACGCGTCGCGGCCACATAGTCCATTTCGATAGATAGGGGGGCGGGCCGTTGGAGCCTCACGCCGTTAACTTGCGACCTGTCGTTTGCTGGCACAGTCTGGCCTGTCGTCAACTTTGGGATGCCTTCTTCGATCTCCTGCAGCCGCCGAACTACCGCCCTGATCAGCGGCGCATGATCGGTGCTGTCCGCCCCATCCATCATTGTCTCTGTCAGCCACTGATTGTGTTCAGTCAGCCGCATGAGCCGCCGCGATATCACATCAATTGCATTTGTCAGCTCTCCCTCACGCTCTTGGAGCTTGCGAGCGCTCTCCGTCGCCGCCGCAGTAAGCAGGCGGTTATGTTCTTGGAGCTCCTGAAACCTTAGGCCGCTCTCTTTAGCAAATTCGGCAGACTTGGCCTCATTTTCTTGGAGCTTGCGAGCGCTCTCGGTCGCCGCCTCAGTAAGCAAGCGGTTATGCTCTTGGAGCTTGCGAGCGCTCTCGGTCGCCGCCTCAGTAAGCAAGCGGTTATGCCCTTGTAGTCTCGCAATATCGGACGCCCTGAGAAGCCTGTATCTGCCCAGGAAGGGTATCTTTGTTACGAAAGCTCGTATCAGCCTGCGCATTCTGCGATCGTCGCGGCCCGTACAGGATTTCATCAAAGCAAAGCCTAAGCAGCGAGTAAAGAAATCGGCCTGCCAGCTTGTGGATAGTCGGAC
>VAZM01000161.1:7921-9309 GCA_005883135.1 Alphaproteobacteria bacterium | reverse complement strand
CCCCGCTCACCGTTTGTCCGCTGTCCAACGTCCGGCTGCGGGTAGTCGAGGATCTCGCACATCACCCGCTGCGGCGGATGCTGGAGAAAGGCGTGGCGGTGACGGTCAATTCGGATGATCCCGCCTATTTCGGCGGCTATGTACAGGAGAACTATCGCGCTGCTGCGCAGGCGCTGGGCCTCGAACGCGACGAGATCGCGGCGATCGTGCGCAACGGCATCGCCGCATCGCTGCTGCCGCCGCCCGCGAAGGCGACACTCCTTATCGACGTCGACCGCGCGATCGCCGCCAGCGCCTGAACGCTTGCCACCACGCGATCAAAGGTCCTGCGTGCGGCGCTTCATCGCGTGATCCCAGAGATCGTCGCGGTTGTCATCGAAGACGAGGTTTTCGTCTTGCGGCGTGGTGAACCAGAAACCATGGGCGATCTCGCCCTCGAGCTGACCCGGCGCCCAGCCGGCGTAGCCGAATGCGATGAGGCTTTTCTTCGGGCCGCGCTGGTTGGCGATATCGCGCAGGATCTCGCGGCTCGACGTCATGGCGACATGACCGTCGATCTCAACGGTGTCGGGGCGATGATAGTCGGCGCTGTGGAGAACAAAGCCGATGTCCGGCTGCACCGGACCGCCGGCAAGGATGCGCACCGTTCCAGCAACCCCCGGATCCTTCTCGCCGAGCGCCTCGAGGAGCCGCGCCAGCGGCCGATCTCCCACGGGCCGATTGATGACGATGCCGAGCGCGCCATTGCGGTCGTGCTGCACCATCAGGATCACCGTCTGCAGAAAGCGCGGGTCGCCCATACTGGGCGATGCGATCAGAAGCTGTCCGGTCAGGAAGGACCGCTCCGGTGCCTCTGCGGGCGTCGGCAAGGCGGCATGCAGCGTCGCCGGCAGCAAAATCGCGCTCGCGATCGCGCTCAGGCGCTGCAAGGAGATGAAGGACATCGCTCCGTTCCCACCAGGTCGCCCAATCGCGAGCATAGCAGCGGCCGCGGCGGCGGACCATCGGGCTACGTGCCCACGTCATCTCGCTGGCGGATCGGAAAAGCTCGTGCAAGCAAGGTCGCGGAAACTCGCGCCTTACCACGTGTATCGTACGGTGCCGGTGCCGGCGTAGGTGGAGGAGTGGGAGGCGAATTCGCCGTCGAACTTGCCGATGAGCGCGACCCCGTTGGCGAGCCGCAGCTCCGCCCCGGCGGAGGTCAGTGCCGAGTTCTTCGCCGGCGTGGCGCCGTTGACGACGAAGCTCGCGCCGGGAAGCGTCTGGAAGAGAGCGGCGAGCGTCGGGTCGCTCACCCAGTCATGCGCCCAGGCGACGCGCGCGCGCATGGTCAGCGCCGCCTCGGGATTGAGCAGTAAGAGCCGATCGAAGCGCGCGCCCAACTCGCT
>VAZM01000161.1:0-7901 GCA_005883135.1 Alphaproteobacteria bacterium | reverse complement strand
GTAGCCGAGCGCAAAGCCGCCGGCGGTAAGGTCGGTCTCGCTATAGCCCGGCGTGTGGAAGCGCTGCGCCTGGATCGCCGCGTACGGCGTGATCCCGCCGTAGAACGTGGCGACGCGGTAGCCGCCCTCAACGCGCCCGCCGAACGACTGCGCGTTGAAGCTGGCGGTGAGATGGTCGCCGGCAAAGGCGAAGCGGTCAGTCGACATCCAGTGATTGGTGAAGGCGAGCGCGGCGGCGAGATAGCTCGCCCCCCATTGCGTCGTGCCGTAGAGGCCGGCCTGGAACGCATCGCTCTTGCCGCCGCCCAGTCCCTGCGCCAGGTCCCAATTGGTCCCGGCGCCGGCCAGCGCGAAGCCGACGACGGTGCCGGGAGCCAGGCGATAGTCGAGCCCGGCCGCGCCGCCCGCCGCCCGCGCGGCAAGATCGTGGCTGCCCACCACGGCCGGATCGCCGGTCGTGCGGTTGCTTCCGCCATAGCCCGCGCCCCACATGCTCCAGCGCTGGTCGAAGCTCACGGGCTTGGGCGGGGCTTTGAGGATCTTGGCGTAGGCGAGGGCGACATCGTCCGGAACGTCTTCGCGCTCGGGCGCAAAGCCCAGTGCCGGGCCGCCGGCGCCGGCAAGCCCGCCGCGGCCGTCCACGAACGGATCGAGCATGATACCGAGGAACTGGTTCTCGAGCTGAAACGCGACTTGCTGGCTGCCGGTCGCGGCTTCGCCGGAGAGCAGCGTCAGCGCGTTGGCGAGATTTCCGCCGGTCAGCCCGAAGATGGTAACAAAATTCGGCGGCAGCGCGCCGCCGCTGTTGAAGAAATTGTTGAGCGCATTGGCGACATTCGCCGCGTTGCCGCTCAGGCCGCCAAGCCCGACGGCGTTCGGTCCGCCCGGTTGCCCCAGCGTGGCGGTGAGATTGAGGATCGCGTCCGTGGCTGTGTAGCTCAAGGACGCCGTGAAGCCCGCGGGCAGATTGCTGGTGGTGAGCGCATTGAACGCGGTGCCGTTGAGCCCGCCCGCGGTGGAGAGGATGGTGTACGTGCGCGAGACATAAGCGCCGGAGGCGAACGCCGCCTGCACGGTGCCGGCAAGCGTAGCGCTGCCGCCGGCGGTCGCGTTGGCGCTCGACGCGATCGCGGGATTGATCTGCACCAGATAGAGCGCGCCGGACTGGAAGGCGAGATTGCCGTTGACCGTCATGGTGCCGGGCGAATTGCCGGGTGCGAACGTGCCGCCGCTGTTGATCGTGGTCGCGCCGACGATGCCGGTGCCGGCGAGCGTGGCGCTGCTGTTCACCGTCACGGGCGAATTGGCGATCGAGCCGTTCACGATGAGCGTGCCGGCATTGATTGTGGTGGCGCCGGAATAGTTGCTCGAGCCCGACAAGGTCAGCGCGCCGCTGCCGACCTTGGTGAGCCCGCCGCTGCCGGAAAGCGCGCCAGAGAACGTCGTGCTGGTGTTGTCGTTGCCGGTGGTGAGCGTCGCCGAGCCCAGCGCGACCGTGCCCGCGCCGGCGAGCGAGCCGATGCTTTGATTGAAGCCATTGAGGCTGAGCGTGGCCCCGCTCGCGATCGTAAACGCGCTCGCCGCCGAGAGTAAATTGGCCGCGCCGACCGCCAGCGTGCCGGCGCTGACCGCAGTGGGGCCGGAATACGAATTGGCGCCCGCTAGCGTCAGCGTGCCGCTGCCGATCTTGGTGAGGCCGCCACTGCCGGAAATCGGGCCCGAAAGCGTGAGCGCGTTGTTCTGGGTATCAACGATAGCCGTGCCGTTGAGCGCCATCGCGTTGCCGAGCGAGAGCCCATTGGCGGCCGCCTGCAGGGCGGTGCCATTGCTAAAGGCAAGCGTGCCCGTCCCGAGCGCCGCATTCGATGCTACCGCCAGCGTGCCCGCATTGAGCACGGTACCGCCCGAATATGAGTTGGCGCCCGAGAGCGCCAGCGTGCCGTTGCCGATCTTAGCGAGGATGCCGTTGCCGGAAATCGTGCCCGACAGCGTGAGCGCGTTGCTCTGAGTATCGACGGTATCCGCGCCGTTGAGCGTCATCGCATTGCCGAGCGAGAGCCCATTGGCGGCGGCCTGCAGGGTTGTGCCGCTGGCGAAGGTGAGTGCACCCGTGCCCAGCGCCGCATTAGATCCCGCCGCTAGCGTCCCGGCATTGAGTGCGGTGCCGCCGGTGTAGGTGTTGGCCCCCGCGAGCGTCAGCGTCCCGGTGCCAACCTTGATGAGGCTGCCGCTGCCGGAGACGGTGCCGGAAAAGGTCGTGCTGGTGTTGTCGTTGCCGGTGGTCAGCGCGGCAGAGCCGAGCGTCACGGCGCCAGCGCCGGCCAGCGATCCGATCGTCTGATTGAAGCTTGCGAGGTTCAACGTGGCGCCGCTCGCGACCGTGAACGCGCTCAACGGCGCGAAGGTATTCGCCGCGCCGGCCTGCAAGGTACCGGCATTGACGCTGGTCGCGCCGGTATAGCTGCCAGCGCCTGCGAGAGTCAGCGTGCCGGTGCCGATCTTGCCCAAGCCGCCGACGCCGCTGATCCCCCCCGCGAGCGTGTCGGCGTTGCCCTGGGTGTCGAAGGTGCCGGTCGCATTCAATGTCACCGCGCGGCTGGTCGTGAAGCTCGATAGAAACTGCAAGGTCCCCGTGCCGCCGAAGACGATGCCGCCCGCCGCCGCGCCGAGGTTGCTGTCGGCGCCCACGGCGAGCGTGCCCGCGGCGATCGCGGTGCCGCCGCTATAGGAATTAATCCCAGTCAGGATGGTGGTGCCGGTGCCGAGCTGGGCGAAGGCGCCGGTGCCGGAGATGACGCCGCCGAAGGTATAGGTATCGGAGCGGTTGATGGCGAACACGCCGTTGTTGGTGACGTTGCCGGCGATCGATCCGCTCGCCCCGCCGTTGCCGAGCTGCAGGGTGCCGGCGTTGATCGTGGTGCCGCCGGTATAGCTGCTGCTGCCGGTGAGGATCAGCGTTCCCCCGCCGGCCTTGCTCAGCGCGCCGGCGCCGGAGACGTTGGCGCTAAGCGTCGAAGTGTCGGTGAAGTTGGCGACGATCTGGCCGTCGTTGGCGATCGCCGGAGTCACGATCGCGCCGGCGAGCCCACCGATGCCGAGATTGAGCGTGCTGCCCGCTCCGATGCTAGTCGCGCCAGGGGAATTGACCACGCCGCCGTCGGCAATGGTGAGCGTTCCGACGAGGCCGCAGCCGCAGCTGGTGTCGCCGATCTGGAGCGAGTTGAACGCGTTCAACACCGAGCCCGCGCCGGTGACGAGCACGCTCGAGGTGCCGTTGATCGAGTCGCCGATGGTCGTGAACGTGGTCGAGGTAACGGTCCCGCCGTTGGATATGACGAGCGCGCCCGGACCGCCGGTGCTGCCGCCGCCAACGGCGAAACCGAAGCCAAACGAGCCGCCGACATTCCAGGTCGAGCCGGTGCCGGTCACGGTCACCGTTGGCGTGCCGGGGAAAAGGCTGAAGTCGATCTCGGCCCCGATCTGGCTGTTGAGCACGCCGCCATTGCTGATGGTGAGCGTGCCCGGACCGAAGAGATGCCGGTCAATCCCGCCACGGTCACGGTCGAGCCGGCGCCGTCGATAATCATGTTGCTGGCAACCAGGAGGCTTCCGCTAGGCGTCGGAGTGGTGCCGACCAGCAGCGTGCCGCCGTTGACCACTGCCAGGGTCCCGCTTTCAACGGTAACGCCTTGGGAGACGCCGTTGACGGTGAGCGAGCCGCCGCTGATCGTGAGCACGGCACCGCCCGAGCAGCTGCCGCAGAGGGTGAGATCACCCCCGATCGTTCCGATGTTGCCGCCGAAGCTGGCGCCGGTCAGCGTCAGCGAGGCTCCGTTGTCAAGCTCGAGCGAGCCCGCGCCGGAAAACTGCCCGGAGAACGTGGTGGCGGTGTTGCCGACGATACTCAGCAGGGAGGACGAATCGGTAGGTCCGATCGTGACCTTGCCGCCGCCCGCCAGCGACCCGATCTCAACAAAGGCCCCATCGCCGGCCGTCAGGGCCGAGCCCACGTTGACGGTGAAGGCAGGTTCGAGCCCGGGATTGTTGATGATGCCGCCGTTGATGGCGAAGGTTGCGTTGTTCTGAACGGTGAACGAATACGCCGACGCTGCCGTACTAAAATCGATCGTGTTGATCGACGCGTTGTTCGAGATGGTGACCGACGTGGTGGCCCCGTTGTTTGTGAACGTCGCCGTGCCATCGGGCACGCTGGACGGGCTCCAGTTGGTGCCCTGGGTCCACTCCCCAGGGTTTGGCGACGGAGCGACCCAGGTGGCATCGGTTGCGCGCGCGGTATCCGGCGCCAAGAGCGCGAGCGCGCCGAGGCAGACGCTGGCAAGCAGCGCCCTCCGGAGCGCCAATGGCGCCGGAATTGCTGTGATCCCAATCCCGCTATCGCGGCGAGCGACGCAAGGCGCGCCCGGCGCCGCGGCGCGCGTTGCTTGCGAACGCGACCGATCTGAACGCATCCCCAACCCCCGGGCGCTTCCGCCGCATTCCCGACGCCCCCGCGGGGGACGGATACATAGCCCTGCGTCCCACGCTACGGGCCGATCCGTTTGCGATCAATTCGCGATGGCGCATCTCGGTGTGGATTGTCGGGGCCTGTGGCTTTCTCGCCACGGCGCCGAGGCCCGCCACTGCGGCTTGTGAAATCCTTCTGGTAAACGGCAACGGCCCGCAAACTTCTGCTACAACCAGCCACGCTGAAATACCGGAATCGCACTCCGGGGCTGCAAACCGAGTCACGCCGTGGACTTTGTGATGTCGCCCGTCTCGCGCCGTTGCGTCCTCACCGGAGCCGCGCTGACGGCCGCCTCACTTATCGTGCCGATTGGCGGACGCGCCGCGGAGAGCAACTACGAGATCACCGACTGGATCGCGATCGCGCCGAGCGGGGAGGTCACGCTTGGCCTGTCGCAGCCGGAGGTGGGGCAGGGCTCGTATACGGCGCTGCCGCAAATTCTCGCCGACGAGCTCGACGCCGATTGGCAGCGTGTCAAGGTCCGGTTCGTAACCGGCAAGGCTGCCTACAAGATTGCATTCCGCCAGGAGCCGCCGGCGCAGAAGGAGGGCGCCTCGATGTCGACCACGGCGCTGTTCGGGCGCCTGCGCATTGCCGGCGCCGCGGCCCGCGACGTGCTCATCCGCGCCGCGGCGCAGCAATGGAATGTCGATGTTGCTCAGTGCCGCAGCGAGAACGGCTTCATCATCAATGCGCGCGGCGAGCGGCTCTCGTACGGAGACCTCGCCGCTGCGGCCGCCAAGCTGCCGCTCCGCAGCGACCCTCCCCTGAAAGACAAGCGCCGCTTCCACCTGATCGGAAAACCATTGCCGCGTTTGGACACGGTGGGGAAATGCGACGGCAGCGCGGTGTTCGGCATCGACGTCATGGTGCCCGGCATGCTCAACGCCGCCATCAAGACGGCGCGCGCTTTTACCGGGCAGGTGACCGCGATCAAGAATGAAGCCGAAATACTGAAAATGCCCGGCGTGCATGCGGTGGTAAAGCTCGCGGCGCTCGCCATCGCCAATGAAGACGCGGGCGTGCAGCATCCGCAGCTGCCGAATCTGCCGCGGCACAATGCCGTCTGCGTCGTAGCCGATCGGTTCTGGCAGGCCAACCGCGCGCTCGATGCGCTCGACGTCGAGTTCGACGGCGGCGTCGCCGCCGATCTGTCCACCGTCAAGATTGAAGCCATGCTGGAGGCCGGCTTGGACGCCGAGCAGGGCGTCACCGCGCTGGAGCGGGGTGAGCCGCGGCAGATTCTGAAAGAACGTGCGGCCGCGGTCATCGAGCGGCGCTTTTTGCTGCCGCACATCGCCCACGCCCCGCTCGAGCCGGTCAACGCCACGGCGAGCTACAAGGACGGCGCGGTCGAGGTGTGGGGGCCGGTCCAATCCGTCAGCGCGTGCCAAGAGGCGGTGGCGCACGCGGTCGGCTGCGCCGCTGATGCCGTCGAGGTCAACGTCACGTTTCTCGGCGGAAGCTTCGGCCGTAAGATCGTGCCGGATTATGTGCTGCAAGCGGTGCAGGCATCCAAAGCGGTGGGGCGCCCGGTCAAGCTCATTCGCTCGCGCGAGGAAGACATGCAGCACGACGTGTATCGGCCCAACGCGGGCGGCCGATTTCGCGCGGTTCTGGATGACCGCGGCTACCCGCTCGCGGTGCAAGCGCGCGTCGCCGGCCAGTCGCTGTTCGGTGCGGTGCGCAAGAGCTGGCTCGACCATACGCCGGAGGGCGCCTGCGACGAGAGCATGGTCGACGGCATCTACAATCAAAGCTATCGCCTGCCGCATTTTCTCGTGGAGACCGTCGACACGCCGCTGCCGATCCCGGTCTATTTCATGCGCTCGGTCGGCTCGACCGCCGCGGTGTTCTTTTGGGAGAGCTTCATTACCGAACTCGCCCAGCGCGCCAACATCGACCAGTACGCCTATCGCCGCAATTTGCTGGCGAATGATCCGCTTGCGCTGCGCGTGCTCGATGCCGCGGCGCAGGCATCCGGCTGGGGCACGACGACGGATACGTTTCGCGGCATTGCCTATAATTGCTACATCGGCCGCGGAGGGCGCTTCAAAACCTACGTCGCGGAGGTGGTGGAGCTTGCCCGTATCGCAGACGGGCTCGCGGTCACGCGCGTGTTCTGCGCGGTCGATCCGGGTCTGGCGGTGAACCCGAACACGCTCAGGGCGCAGATCGAAGGCGGGATCGGCTTCGCACTGACCACCGCGCTCAAGAGCAGGATCACGTTCGCCAACGGCGGCGCGGAGCAGAGCAACTTCTTCGACTATCCCCTGCTCGGCATCGACGAGATGCCGGAGATCGTGCCGATCGTTCTCCCCAGCGATCGTCCTCCGCAAGGTTTCGGCGAAGTGGTTCTGGCGCCGGTTGCCCCAGCGCTGGCGCAGGCCTTGCTCCACGCCACCGGCCGGCGGCTCGACGTGATGCCGTTCCCGGAGGATGCTTTCCGCTCGCGTGCCTGAGAGGCGATCCACATGGCCGTGAAGTTTTTCGTCAATGGGATGCCGGCCGAATTCGACGGACCGGAAGAGGTGCCGCTCCTGTGGGTCGTGCGCGAGCACCTCAACTTGACTGGAAGCAAATTCGGCTGCGGCATCGGACTGTGCGGCGCCTGCACCATGCACGTCGACGGCACGGCCATGCGCACCTGCATCATGCCGGTCATGATGGCGCAGGGCCGCCACGTCACGACGATCGAGGGTCTCTCGCACAACGGCGAGCACCCCGTACAGAAGGCGTGGACCGAGCTCGACGTGCCGCAGTGTGGTTATTGCCAGTCCGGCATGATCATGGCGGCGGCATCGCTGCTCAGCCGACACCCGGATCCGAGCGATGCCGATATCGATCGGGAGATGACGAATCTGTGTCGCTGCGCGACCTATGTCCGCATTCGCGCGGCAATCCATCGCGCGGCGAAGCTGCGATGAGTAAAACAGGGGTTCAAGTCGCGTCGGGAAGTGGCGCAGCACAAAGCGCGGGAGCGGCGTCACGTGGCGCACAGCGATTCCGAAACCAAGCCAAAATCGAAGCTGCTGTTTCCCAGGCTCGAGTCGTTCTACGCCGTCGCCGTTCCGCTCGCCTGGCCGATCGTTCGCATCGCGGTGGGCTGGAATCTCCTGGTGCACGGCTGGGGCAAAGTCATGCGCGGGCCTTCGGCTTATGTCCGTGGCTTCGTGGAGCAGGGATTCGACCCGGCGCTCCCTTGGATCTGGGCGGCATTGACCATCGAATTCGTCGGCGGCATCGCCCTCATCCTCGGCCTGTTCACGCGGTTCTTTGCCGCGGCGGCCGCAGTGGAGATGCTGATCATCACGGTCCTTTATTGGAAGGCGGGATTTTCGTGGCTCAATCGCGGTTAGGAGTACACCCTGCTGTG
>VAZM01000160.1:8531-8951 GCA_005883135.1 Alphaproteobacteria bacterium | reverse complement strand
TCCCGAGCACCGCCTGAAGGGTGACGGCGGACGCCAGCGCGAGCGCGGCCGTCAGCGCGCGCCCTCCCCGCAGCGTGCGCGCGACGTCGACGGCGTGCAGCAGCGCGGCGGCTTCCAACGCGTAGGCCATCATGCGGTGATCGAACTGCACCGTGAGCGTGTTCTCGAACAAGTTGCGCCAGAGCGGGGCATTGAAGAACAGGCGCGAGGCGGCCGGCACGAGGCTGCCGTCGATCAGCGGCCAGGTGTTGTAGATCAGTCCGGCGCGCAAGCCGGCAACGAGCGCGCCGAGGTAGATTTGAACGACGACGAGGACGAGAACCGCCAACGCGCCGGCCCGAATGCGCGTCGGTACGACGATGGGGGCGCGTGGCGCGAGGCCTTGCGCCGTCCAGACGATAGCGGCGAAGATGACACAGG
>VAZM01000160.1:514-8462 GCA_005883135.1 Alphaproteobacteria bacterium | reverse complement strand
CGAGCGCCGCGCCGAGAGCGAAAATCGTCCACAGCCGCGCGCGCAGCGGCGGCTCGACCCACCCGCGCCAGAGAAACCAGACAAACGGAACGAGGAACACGCCGCCGACGAGCCGCGCCAGCAGCCGGTGCGTCCATTCCCACCAATAGATCGTCTTGAACTCGTCGAGGCGCATCCCGGAATGGCGCTCGCGGTACTGCGGGATGGCCTTGTACTTGTCGAACTCGGCCTGCCATGCGCCGGCGTCGAGTGGCGGCACGACGCCGGTCACCGGCTTCCATTCGACGATCGACAGGCCCGACTCGGTGAGGCGGGTTGCCCCGCCCACCGTGAGCGTCACGAACATCAAGGCTGCCACCGCCAACAGCCAAAGCCTGAGGGCGCGGCGGCGGGTCTCGGAACGCGGAGCAAGGCGGGTCATGCGATCACGTCATGCGATCACTGGGTTGCCGGCGGCGATGCGGACCATATAGTCGTGCGGGCACTGCCGCAATTGAGCGAGCCCATGCCCATCCGCCTGCGCAAGCTCATCGGTGCGATCATGCTGATCGTCCTCGTGGTCACGTGGGCGCTGCTGGCGATGGCGCTCGCGCAATCGCCGCTGGTAAAGGCCAACGGCGCGATCGAGGTGATCTACTACGTGGTCGCCGGCCTCGCTTGGGTGTTGCCGGCAATGCCGCTCATTCTCTGGATGTCGCGCCCGGCATAGCCACACGTCCAGGGGTGAGCGGTCCCGATGGCGCGCGCTTGCGCGCTGCGCCACGGCAGCGTAGAGGTGCGTTTGGCGGAGCGTAGCGCAGCCCGGTTAGCGCACCAGTCTGGGGGACTGGGGGTCCCGAGTTCAAATCTCGGCGCTCCGACCAACAATTAGGGCGCGCAAAGTTACAATCGCTTTATTAGGCTGGTTTCCGAGCGCTGCGACCTGATCTGCCCGGATTTACCCAAGGTTTGTGAGTGCCGCCGGGTTCCGCAGGACGCCGCGTCTAAGTGTAATTCACATTGTTTGCTATTGGGTACAATCAGAAACACCGAAATGGGCGTCCTGACGCAGCAGCACATTGAACGCGTGCATCACTACGCGCCGCTTCACTATCTGCCGTTTATCGGCCGATCGAAATCTCTTTTGTGCAAACCCTCGCTTCTCGCGGCCGGTTTTGCGCAAGACCATCTTCGGTCAATGTCTCGTGAGCACGATGTAGAGCGTGGTTTTGGCGCCTATACGCACCTGACTCTTGAGCCTCGCCCAAGAATATTAAAGGCCAAACTTGCGGCTGGGTTTCCGCACATTGGCGTCGCTGTTCCAGCCGACTGCGTTGAGGCAGTGTCATTCAGCCTTTGCCGTTTCAACGTTGCGATGACACGCCATTTGCGGCGAAATGGACAGCCCGGTTTTCCGGAGTCTTCGACCAATGGCCGCTATTACGACCAGCATCAAATTCCGATCGCAAGATCCGACGCCGATAAGACTGCTATGCTAGAAAAGCACTTGCCTGCGAACACGATGATTGAGGTCCTTGTTCACGGCGACCTCGTTTTGCCCGACCGCACTGAAATTGGCTGCTTTTCGGATGCAGACGCTAAGATCGCCCAACAGGTGCTCTCGGAGGTGGGAGCGCCGTGGAACGTGACAAGCATCGCGTCGCCGGGCCCATATCCGCGCAATGCCAAACACGTGGAGGCGATTACCACGTTCATTGATCAGGCGCTCGCAGAACTCGACTGGCGCGGCAATGGCCTTGAATTCGACAGGCTCTGATATGCTGCTCCTGCTTTTGCTGAGTGGACCCGTTGCGGTCGGCAAGTCAGCTATTGCCTGGGAGCTTATCGAACGTCACGGGTTTCAGATTATCCGAAGCGGCGCCTATCTGGCGGAATTGGTCGCCCGAGAGGGCCGACAAGGCAATAGACGAGTCTTGCAGCAGTTCGGCGATGCGCTGGATGGAACAGACTGATTATCGTTGGCTAGTAGACGATGTGACGACCCCAGCACTACAGGCTAACCCCCATCAAGTGCGCTGGTTGCTCGATAGTGTCAGAAAGAAGCGCCAAATCGAACATTTCCGAATGCGATTCGAGAGGTCAGTTTTTCACGTGCACCTCACGGCCATGGAGCCCATACTGCGTGATCGCTATAGGCATCGTCTTTCGGAAGGAGCCGAATACGTTGGCGATACGGCTTATGGGGCCGTAATTGCGCACCCGAACGAAATCTGCGCACGCGGCCTAATTGCAATTGCTGACTTTGTCCTCGACGTTTCGGAAATTCTTCCGCCGGAGGCGGCAGCGAAGATTCTAAGACGGTCGATCGAGAGGGCTAAGATATGCGGCAAGTCGTTTTGATTAGCGGCCGCATTTGTACTGGTAAGTCCGGCTTGGGACGTCGCCTGAAGGACGAGTTCGGATACCGTGTCATCCGCACAAGCGAAACATTGGCGCAAGTAGCGAGGGAACGTGGACTTGCGACTGATCGAATGTCGTTGCAGGCCTTGGGCGATGTGATGGATAACGAAACGAATCATCGTTGGGTTCTGGATACCGTTGAGAGGCACCTATCATCCCTCCCAAAAACCGCGCCCGTGGTCGTCGACAACATCCGCACGGCCCGACAGCTAGAACATTTTCGGCGAAATCACAACTGGATCATTGTGCATGCGCATCTCTATGCCCCGAAGTTGGAGCTTGAACGGCGGTTCCACAAGAAAAATACAGAGCGAGGCGCAACAGAGACGTACAGTGACGCTGACCTCCTGAAGAACGAGAGCGACATTACCTCCTTCATGAACGATGCGGATGTCCGTATCAATACAGGCCGCAGCGACGGCCGCGATACCTTAGTGAGAGTTGCCGCGCGTCTTGGGTTGTATTCACCTCCTGATGTTCGGTGCGTCGACGTGTTGGTAGGTGGTCAATACGGCAGCGAGGGCAAAGGCCATGTCGCGGCTTATCTCGCGCGCGATTACGATGTACTTCTTCGCGTGGGTGGGCCGAATGCTGGCCACACCGTCTCAAGTGCGTCGGGGGTCTATACCTACCATCAGCTTCCTTCAGGCGCGCGCGACAGTCACGCGAAGCTGTTACTTGGGCCGGGGATGACACTGAGGGTCGATCGCCTGCTTGACGAAATCGCCGAATGCGGCGTGACGCGTGAACGCCTTTTCATTGATCCCCAAGCCATGATCATTGAACCCGAAGACGTCGAGCGAGAAAAGGAACTCGTCGCCAAAATCGCCTCGACCGGGCAAGGCGGAGGCGCAGCTGCAGCGAGGCGAATCTTAAATCGGAAGCCCGGCGCGGTTCGCCTAGCTCGCGACATACCCGAACTTCGACCTTTCGTTGGAACAGCGCCGCTTTACCGCGGATCAACGACTCGACAACTGGAATTCGCCTATCGCGAAGGCCAATCGATTCTTCTCGAAGGGACTCAAGGAAGCGGTCTCAGCTTGTATCACGGATCATATCCTTATGTGACCTCGCGGGACACCAATGTCGCTGGGTGCCTCGCAGAAGCCGGCATTTCGCCAAGCCGAGTCCGTCGCATCCTAATGGTCGTCAGGCCTACACCGATACGTGTAAGCAATCCCGACGGAGATGGCACGTCGGGTGGCTTGAAGCACGAAGTGACATTCGAGGAAGTCGCGAAGAGCGCAGAGCTCGATCCCACGGAGGTCAAGAACCTCGAAAAGACTTCTACGACAAAACGCGATCGGCGCGTAGGCTGGTCGAGTGGGAACAATTTCGGCAAGCCTGTGCGCTTAATGCACCGACGGATATAGTGTTAACATTTGCTGACTACTTTAACGCAAAAAATCAGAATGCGCGCAGGTTCGAGCAACTAACGCAAGAGACGATCAGGTTCATCGAGGAGCTTGAACGCGTGGCTCAGGCGCCCGTCTCGCTTATCAATACGCGATTTCCTCGTGAATCGGGGGAAAAAATCGATTTACGCACCGTCATTGATCGAAGAAATTGGACCGCACGGCGCCGAGCCATGTGACGACGTCATTCATGTCGTGATTATGTCCCGGGGAATGCTGCGAGGGAGATAAGTGCGGTATTAGGGGGCGCAAACGCCACAACCCTTTAACGGCAGCGTCTCCACCTGGGCGTCATGCCAAGAGCAGAGATCGCCACGAAGCAGGCAAAGGACCCTGGAGCAGCTGCACGCTGAACTAGGCGGGAAGATTCTCGACAACAAAAGAGGTGTTGCGACTTAGATGGACGCTGGCCTAGCTGGTCTTCTTCTTCATGACGGACTTTCTAGGGGCAATTCCATCCCACAGTCTAACGATATGGCGACATGCGGATCGAATGGAGCGAACCCTGCCAGTGTAATCCGATGGCACGCCCATCCTCTCTCCAATCCGGATATCGACGATGAAGCATAGGTTCGAGTCGACTTGCCCGAGCTCGGGGTGTTGCTCCAAGAGCATATAAAGAAGGACCGCCATGTACCGCGCCATTTCGCGGCGATGTTCTCCCCGTTGCCGTCTTGTTTCATCAAGTCGGCACGCTTCAGGGTCAGGTGCCTTTTGCGGGCGGAACATAAGTCCGCCGACTCGCCGCACGCCATCGAGGGCTGTCGGCTCAATCAATAGGTCCGGCTGAACCGACACGGCTACACCCTCAACGTTCAACTCAGGGAATCGCCCCGCTTCGGTCAGCGGCAAACTGCGAAGCCCGAGAGCATTCTCCGCTCTCTCAAAAAGTTCGATTGTCTCGATGCATCGCAGCGCTTCTTCTCGCGCTTTTGGCTTGAGTGATGTGTCCTTGGACTTTAGGGTTAAGGCTCTCTTAACCCCTTCTAGGGTTTCCTGGTTCCGAGCAATGTCGGCGTTATACATCCGCAACGCCCGTATCGCTTCAGAGTGGGGAACTACTTGAGGCGGACTCGAAAATCGTGAGTTGTGAAGAACTGTGTCCTGTTGGTCCGGCCTGAGAATCAGATATTCAGCGAGCGCCGCAGCGGACAGTCGCGGCTTCCGATGTTCACGAACCGATGGGTGAAGTTCGATGATATCGGCCATAGATCAAGATATCTCCGTTTCTCTCGATGACGGTCGAACTCTCTGGTTGACTGAGATCTCCCGGCGGACGTTTTGCGACCAGGACCTCGAATCACTTGAGAGCGACTCGGGATTATTCGTTGTTCTGGAGGACATCGCAACTGGCTCGTTTGATATCTTGGCGAAAGTGGCATCGGTTGCCGCCGGTCACGCCTTGATGACCTTGTTCGCTGCCCGTTGCCAGTAGCCGCAGAAATCGACGCTCGGGTTGTGCTTCATCGCCAGTTCTGAAAAGCGCGCGACCTGATCCCTATTTGACGCGCGCCGACAAGCGACCACCGTTCTGTTGGGAAATGTGATCCTAACTCACTAGTCCTGGGGGTCCTGAGTTCAAATCTCGGCGCGCCGACCAAACAGCGCCGCGTCCTGGGCAAAAGTCTCAGCTTTGATCCTGCGCCGCGTACACGAGCGTGCCGTCCGCGCGCCGTCGCGCCGCCGGCGTCATGCGCGCCGGCTCGATGCGGTCGGCGCTGAGAATGTGAAAGACTGTTTCCCCCTCGCCGATCAAATAATCCGCAATAATGCGCCGGTGGCAGCGCCACCACACCGCCTCGGCGCACATGATCGCGCAGCGCCGTTCCTGTCCCAACGCGCGCAGCCGGTCGAGGCCGTGTCGGAAGGGCGGACTCAGCGCGTAGTCGGCATAATTGTGAAAGCTTTGGTTCTCCCAGAACGCGTTGAGGCTCGCTGAAACATCACGCGTTCGCGCGCGCAAACCGCCCAGCGCGGCGATGTGCTCGTATGCGATTGCGAACGGCGCCAGCGTTTCGGGAAGCGTATCGCCATTGTACTGCGGGTTCGTGCGCGAGCGCGGAACGCTGCGCACGTCGGCGACGAGGTCGATTTGGGCTGCCTTGAGCAAATCGACGAACTCGCTCAGTGGCCGGGTGGAATGTCCGATGGTGAAGAACGGATGTGCCATTTGACTCCGCCGGTCATGGCGCACGTCTCTGCTCGCGTTCGCCTTGTGCAGCGCGACACGATTCGAACGGTGCCGGACGCCGGCGCGTTCCACCTTTGCTGCTCGCTCAAAAAATACGGCTGAACACTGTCAATTCTAGGGAACTGGAAAGCGGGGCGGCTGTTGAGCGTCTACAACAATTCGTGAAACGCGCGCAGCTCCAAGAACTCGCGCGAGGAGGAATTGCATGACTGACGTAGCAATAATTGAACGCGACATGGTCGTCCCCGGCGAAGCTCGAGCCGGGTCGCCGCTGTCCTGGAGCGCCGCCATTGCCGGCGCATTGGCGGCGGCAGCCGTCACCTTCCTCATCGTCGCACTGGGCTCCGGCATCGGCTTATCCTTTGCGTCGCCGTATAGCGGTCCTTCGGCCAAGGCCATGACCATCGCAGCCGCGGTCTGGCTGCTCATGGCCGAAACCATGGGATTTGCGACCGGCGGCTACCTGGCGGGCCGCCTGCGCAGTCCGGCCTACGACGGCGTCATCGGGGAAACCACCTTCCGCGATGCCGCGCAGGGACTGCTCGTGTGGGCGATCGGCGCCGTCGCCATGGCGGCCCTCGCCGGCATGCTCGGCGTTTTCGCCGCGGGGGCGGCGGCGCACATGACCGCAGGAGCAGCCTCGGCCGGGCGTGGTCAAGAGACGGCCTCGACGAGCGGCGCTAGCGACTATTTCGTCGATCTTCTGTTCCGCCCTGCCCCGTCGACGGCCACCGCGGGGAATCAGCGGCCGTCAACCGACACGGTCGGCATCGCCCCCGCGGGCTCGCAACCGGCACTCAGCAGCGAGGCGCGGGCCGAGGTGGGGCGCATCCTTGCCCGCAGCGTCGCGCAGGCGCGCGTCGACGACAGCGACCGCGCCTACCTCGCGCAGGTGGTCGCGACCCGCACCGGCCTTTCGCAGGAAGAGGCGCAGCGCCGGGTCAGTGAGGTTGAAGCCAAGGCGCGCGACGCCGCGGACACGACCGCCAAGGCAGTCGCTTACTTCTCCTTCTGGACCTTCATGGCGCTGTTGTTCGGCGGCGCCGCCGCCACGCTCGGCGGCATCCTTGGCGGGCAGCTGCGCGACGCGGAAATCCGCGCGGCCTAGTAGCAACCAAACCGAAATGAGAGGCTCACCATGCTTGGTCTAGTCGTCACGCTCCTGATCATCGCTCTGATCGCGGCGGTGCTCGGATTCGGCGGCATCGCGTTTGCCGCCGTGGAAATCGCCAAGATCGTGTTTTTCGTCGCGCTGATCCTGTTCTTGATCGCCCTCGTGTTCGGAGCGATGCGCGGCCCGGGGCCGGCCGTGTAGCTCGCTCGGGTGCGGCACTGATCGGCGCGGCAAAAAGAAGCCCCGGGCTTTCCGGGGCTTCTTCCGTTACCGATGTTCTGTTCTGTTGGCCTTAGCGCCCAGGAGGCGGCGGTGGGACCGGGCCTCCGACCGTGCCGCCGCTTTCGCAGACCTTCACGGTCTTCATGGCGCCCTCGGCCTCCGTTCGCGTCGTATTGGTGGGTCTCTGTTCGACGATCGTGCAGCGCTTCGTGGTGGTGTCCTGCACGATGTAGAACTCTGCTGCCAGCGAGGGAGTCGCAAACGCCGCAAATCCTGCCGCGGCAACCAGCAATTTAATCCGCATAAAGTCCTCCTCTGTTGCGGTAGACAACAAACCAAATTCGGCTCATTTGGTTCCACCAAGGGTTAAACGGCAACGAACGGATGGGTTGTGCGCAGCGCCAGGGCCCGTTCGGACCATGGGTGAGTGGCGGCACGCGATAACGGAACGGGCGCGGCGTCATCCCGTTGAGATGGAAAGCTCGCATCGCGAACGGCAGGACATGCGCCCGCGACCGGTATTCGAATGGATGGCCCGGATCGGCTACACGGCGCGTGGAGTGGTGTTCTTGATTCTGGGCACCTTCACCGCGTTGGCAGCCGTTG
>VAZM01000160.1:0-454 GCA_005883135.1 Alphaproteobacteria bacterium | reverse complement strand
CCTGGCGGCTGGCGCAGGCCTTGCTCGATGCCGACCACCGCGGCGACGACGTCAAGGCGCTCCTCCACCGCGGCGCGTACGGTGCTGCGGCGATCTTCTATATCGGTTTTGCCGTGGCGGCGCTGAGCGCGCTCGTCGACCGCAGACACGGTGCGAGCAGCGATCAACTTGCGCACGATTGGACGGCCTGGATGCTCGCCAAGCCGTTCGGGCAATGGATCGTCGGCGCGATCGGCGTCGCGATCGCTGCGGTAGGTCTGGGGATCGGGCTCGCGGGATGCTGGGGTGAGTTCACGCAGCGGCTGGAGTTGAAACGACGGGAGCGACGCCTGATTGGCGCGTTCGCACGATTTGGCTTCGTCGTGCGCTCGGCCGTCTTCATGATGATCGGAGTTTTTCTGCTGTACGCGGCGCTCGACGCCAATTCGCGTGAAGCGAAGGGTCTTGCCGGGGC
>VAZM01000159.1:8543-14565 GCA_005883135.1 Alphaproteobacteria bacterium | reverse complement strand
CATGCGCTCACGCAACCGAAGGTAAGGGACGCGCTCGATGCTGGAGATTGGCGTTGGCTTGCCCCCGGCTGCCTCCGTCCTCCTTCTCGCTTGGGTGCCTAGCCAATGCTAGCTGGAGGAGCGCGCCGGTGTAGCTCTGTTTCTCCTCACTACCGTCTCAGGCGGGCGGCGGCCATTCTCGGGTCAAGCCCGAGGGCATGCATTCTCGTCCCGGTCGACGGGGCGCTCGATCACTTCGCCGCAACCGGCGTCAGCTCGAACACGCGTCCACGCTTCGCGGCTTCGGCGATATCGCCGCGGCGAAGCGCCAGCATCCCGGTTTCGAGCTTGCGGGCGTCGTCGCCGGACATGGTCGGCGACCAGCTTTCGCCGGTGTAGTGCAGCTCAATCTCGACCTCGGCAGCATATTTGCCTTCGTGAATCCATTTGCTGCTCTTCTTGGTTTCGGGTCCTCTCATACTCACCCCACCCCGACGCTTCGCGCCGACCCTCCCGACAAGGAGGAGGGTACCGGGGCATGCGGCACGCCCGACTCGGGGATATGCCGCTCGCCGCCTGCTCGCCGCAAACAGCGAGAAGGAGAAACGAGGCGCGAACTCTACTCCGCCGCCTCCGTCCTCCTGCGCCGCTCGCTCGCGCGCCGCCCCAGCACCGGCTTCAAGAACGCCCCGGTATAGCTGCGCTTCTCTTTCACCACCGCCTCGGGCGGGCCGGCGGCGACGATCTCGCCGCCGCCGTCGCCGCCTTCGGGGCCGAGGTCGATGATCCAGTCGGCGGTCTTGATCACTTCGAGATTGTGCTCGATCACCACCACGGTGTTGCCCTGCTCGACCAGCTCGTGCAGCACGTCGAGCAGCTTCTTCACGTCGTGGAAGTGCAGCCCCGTGGTCGGCTCGTCCAAGATGTAGAGCGTGCGGCCGGTGGCACGCTTGGACAACTCCTTTGCGAGCTTCACTCGCTGCGCCTCGCCGCCGGAGAGCGTCGTGGCCTGCTGGCCGACGTGGATGTAGTCGAGGCCGACACGGTGTAACAACTCCAGCACATTGCGCACCCGCGGCACGGCCTTGAAGAACTCCAGCGCCTCCTCGACCGTCATGTCGAGCACGTCGGCGATCGATTTGCCCTTGAACAGGACCTCGAGCGTCTCGCGGTTGTAGCGTTTGCCCTTGCAGACGTCGCAGGTGACGTAGACGTCGGGAAGAAAGTGCATCTCGATCTTGATCACGCCGTCGCCCTGGCAGGCCTCGCAGCGCCCGCCCTTGACGTTGAAGGAGAAGCGGCCGGGCTCGTAGCCGCGCGCCTTGGCCTCCGGGAGGCCCGCGAACCATTCGCGGATCGGCGTGAAGGCGCCGGTATAGGTCGCCGGATTGCTGCGCGGCGTGCGGCCGATCGGCGACTGGTCGATGTCGATCACCTTGTCGAGATGCTCGAGACCCTCGATGCGGTCGTGCGGGGCCGGGGCCTCGGAGGCGCCGTTGAGCTTGCGCGCCATCGCCTTGTACAGCGTGTCGATCAGCAAGGTCGATTTGCCGCCGCCCGATACGCCGGTGACGCAAGTGAACAGGCCGAGCGGGATTTCGGCATTGACGCTCTTGAGATTGTTGCCGCGCGCATTGACCAGCGTCAGCATGCGCCGCGCGTTTCTCGGCCGACGCTCGGGAATTGTCACCGCCATCTCGCCCGAGAGATATTTGCCGGTGAGCGAGGAGGCCGCCGCGATCAGATCGTCGACCGCGCCCTGCGCGACGATGTGTCCGCCGTGGATGCCCGCGCCGGGGCCGATGTCGAGCACATGGTCGGCGGTGCGGATCGCGTCCTCGTCGTGCTCGACGACGATTACCGTATTGCCGAGATCGCGCAGGCGCTTGAGGGTCTCGAGCAGCCGTGCATTGTCGCGCTGGTGCAGCCCAATCGACGGCTCGTCGAGCACGTAGAGCACACCGGTGAGCCCCGAGCCGATCTGCGAGGCGAGCCGGATGCGCTGGCTTTCGCCGCCCGACAGCGTGCCCGAGGCGCGCGCCAGCGTGAGATATTCAAGGCCGACGTCGACCAGGAACTTGAGCCGCTCGCGGATCTCCTTGAGCACCCGCACCGCGATCTCGTTCTGCTTGGCGCTGAGCGCCTGCGGCAACTGCGTGAACCACTCGCCCGCGCGCCTGACCGACATGTCGGCGATCTCGCCGATGTGCTGGCCGCCGACGCGCACGCACAGCGCCTCGGGCTTGAGCCGGTAGCCCTTGCAGGCGGCGCAGGGGATGTCGGTGAAGTATTTGGCCATCTCCTCGCGCGCCCAGTCGCTCTCGCTCTCGCGCCAGCGCCGCTCGAGATTGGTGACCACGCCCTCGAACGGCTTTCTCGTCTCATAGGAGCGCAGTCCGTCGTCGTAGACGAAGCGGATCGCATCCTCGCCCGAGCCGTAAAGGATCCCCTCCTGCGTCTTCTTCGGCAGGTCTTTCCACTTGGTGTCGAGGGTAAACTTGTAATGCTTGCCGAGCGCGAGCAGCGTCTGCGTGTAGTAGGGCGAACTCGACTTCGCCCATGGCGCGATTGCCCCGCCGCGCAAGGTCCTGTCGCGGTCGGGAATGACGAGATCGGGATCGATGTGCTGCTCGACGCCAAGGCCGCCGCAAGCGGGACAGGCGCCGAACGGGTTATTGAACGAAAACAGCCGCGGCTCGATTTCCGGGATGGTGAAGCCCGATACCGGACAAGCGAATTTTTCCGAGAAGACGAGGCGCTGCGGGCCGCTGCGATCGTGGATCTTCGCCGTCTTCTTTGCGCCGCCCTGATCCTCGAAGGATGAGGCCGCCGGCGTGTCCGCGAACTCCACCACCGCCAACCCGTCGGCGAGCTTGAGCGCGGTCTCCAGCGACTCCGCGAGCCGCGTGGCGAGGTCGCTTCGCACCACCACGCGGTCCACGACGACGTCGATGTCGTGCTTGAACTTCTTGTCGAGCGCCGGCGCCTGGGCGATCTCGTAGAATTTGCCGTCGATCTTCACCCGCTGGAACCCGCGCTTCATGTAGTCGGCGAGTTCCTTGCGGTACTCGCCCTTGCGGCCGCGCACGACCGGCGCGAGCAGATAAAGCCGCGTGCCCTCCGGCAGCGCCATCACCCGGTCGACCATCTGCGACACCGTCTGGCTCTCGATCGGCAAGCCGGTGGCGGGCGAGTAGGGCACGCCCACGCGCGCCCAGAGCAGCCGCATGTAGTCGTAGATCTCGGTGACGGTGCCCACCGTCGAGCGCGGATTGCGCGAGGTGGTCTTTTGTTCGATCGAGATGGCGGGCGAGAGGCCGTCGATCTGGTCGACGTCGGGCTTCTGCATCATCTCGAGGAACTGCCGCGCATAGGCGGAGAGCGATTCCACATAGCGGCGCTGTCCCTCGGCGTAGATGGTATCGAAGGCGAGCGAGGATTTCCCCGAGCCCGACAGCCCGGTGAACACCACGAGCCGGTCGCGCGGGATCTCGAGGTCGATGTTCTTGAGATTGTGCTCGCGCGCGCCGCGAATCGCGATCACGCGCCCGCCTTCCAAGGGCGCGGGGCGGCGAGGGCGGTTCTTGTCGAATTCGGTCATCGGGTCCGTCGGCGCGATCAGATCAGCGAGATCGAGAAAGCCCCACGCGGCTGCGCGGACTTCACAGAACGTAGTGAGAACGGCGGACTTTCGCCAGCCCGCGAAGGGCAAGCCCGCCATTCGGCCACCGCGCGGCTGTGGACAACGCGGCGACGCAGGCGTCACCATGCCGATGGCGTAGGGCCTTAATTTGGAGAAGGCCCGATCGACGGCCGCCGCTTGGCCCGCGGAATATTACGATGAGAGACACGGCCGCGTTTGCACTCGGCAACTTCACGCTCACGTTCTTCGTTCTGGGCTTGCTGGCCTCCGCCACCGCACTCTGGCGCACGCGTCAACCGCGGACGCCTGCGGTCGTCCTGGAAGCGCTGTTCTCCTATTTCCTCCTGTTCTCGATCGCCTTTGCCAATCTCTACAATTTCGTCTTGCACGTCTTCTTCGGGAAGATGGCGGCAGCCTTCATCGGATGGGAGGACAGCCCGTTCCAGTTGGAGGTCGGCTTTGCGAGCCTCGGCTTTGCAGCGCTGGGATTGCTGGCGTTCAAGGGAAGCTTCGATCTGCGACTGGCGGCCATCGTCGGGCCGGCTTGCTTTCTATGGGGCGCTGCCGGCGGACACGTCTATCAGATGATCACCACGCACAATTTTGCTCCCGGCAATGCTGGTGTCATTTTTTACAGCGATGTCTTGGTTCCGATCTTGGGCTTCATATTTCTCTGGCTACAACGCAGCGCAGCCCGGACACATCGGCTGCGCTGAGAGCAAAGGTGCAGGCGAAAACGGTTGCATGGGCGGGCAGTTGGTGCTAGAACAAATAGAGAACAACGCCTCGGAGCCGCTCTCACGCCCCTTGCTGTGGAAAAGCATGATGGCGCGGGCGAAAGCGGCGACGTGGCCGGGGCTTGGGATTAGGGTGCCTGAGGGGTGAGGCAACGAGCAGGAGAGCGTCATGGCCGGTAGCGTCAACAAGGTGATCCTGATCGGCAATCTCGGGAAGGACCCCGAGATCCGGCGCACGCAAGACGGCCGCCCGGTTGCCAATTTGAGCGTGGCGACCTCGGAAACCTGGCGCGACAAGGCCACCGGCGAGCGCCGCGAGCGCACCGAATGGCACCGCGTCGTCATCTTCAACGAAGGTCTCTGCCGGATTGCCGAGCAATATTTGAAGAAAGGTTCGAAGGTCTATCTCGAGGGCCAATTGCAGACGCGCAAATGGCAGGACCAATCGGGCCAGGACAAGTACAGCACCGAGGTGGTGCTGCAGAACTTCAATTCGCAGCTCACCATGCTCGACCGCGCGGGTGATCGCGCCGGCGGCGAATTGGGCGGAGAGGAAGACGACTTCGGGTCTTCCGGGCCGTCAATGCGCGAGAAGAAACCGGGTCTCGCCGGCGCCGGCAAGCGCGGCGACATGGACGACGAGATTCCCTTTTGACGGGCGCGTCCCCGAGGCCGCTGCCGCTCTTGCGGCCCAATTCAGACAATCGCGTAAACGCGGCGTGAGGTGAGGCGGAGACAGGCCGTGTCGCTTGCGCCGCTGCTGAACGCCGCTCCCGCCACCAAGCTGCATGCTGTTGCGGCGTTGGCGGCCCTCGGGCTCGGCGCGGTCCAGCTCGCCGCGCCCAAGGGGACGCTGCCCCATCGCACCATCGGCTGGATCTGGGTCGCGCTCATGGTCACCGTCGCGGCGAACTCGTTCTGGATCCATGACCTGCGCGTCTGGGGTCCGTGGAGCCCGATCCATCTGCTCTCGATCTTCACGTTGGCGACGCTGCCGCTTGCGATCGTGCATGCACGGCGCCACCGCATCGACCGGCATCGCAACGCCATGATCGCCATTTTCACCGGCGCGCTCGTCGTCGCGGGCCTATTCACGCTGCTGCCGGGCCGCATCATGCACGCGGTGGTGTTCGGGCATTGAGGGGCCTAAACCGGCCAAATCCGAGCGTCGGCGCAGCGCTTTCGATAGCCGTTAGAGCTTGACGTTAAGCCTCTGAATTCCCATATGAAAATAGCTTGAGCCGGGGCCGTTTTTGGGTGGCGCCTACCGGCTGAATCAGCTAAGACTTCGCCAACCTCGCCCCACGGGATTTTCTCTTGGCCGACGACAACGACCAGCCGCCGGAAACCTCCGGCCCGTCCGATATTCGCCCCGTCTCCATCACCGAGGAGATGAAGCGCAGTTACCTCGATTACGCCATGAGCGTGATCGTGGCGCGCGCGTTGCCGGACGCGCGCGACGGCCTCAAGCCGGTGCATCGGCGCATCCTCTATTCGATGCACGAGAACGGGCACACGCCCGAGCGGAAATACGTCAAGGCGGCGCGCGTGGTCGGCGACGTGATGGGCAAATACCACCCGCACGGCGACCAGGCGATCTATGACGCGCTGGTGCGCATGGCGCAGGACTTCTCCATGCGCCTGCCGCTCATCGATGGCCAGG
>VAZM01000159.1:0-8504 GCA_005883135.1 Alphaproteobacteria bacterium | reverse complement strand
ATGCCGGCTGGCCAGGCCGGCCATGGAGCTGCTGGACGATATCGACAAGGAGACCGTCGACTTCCAGCCGAACTACGACGGCTCCGAGAAGGAGCCGATGGTTCTGCCGGCGCGCTTCCCGAACCTCCTGGTGAACGGGGCCGGCGGCATCGCGGTCGGCATGGCGACCAACATCCCGCCGCACAACCTCGGAGAGGTGATCGACGGCTGCATCGCGCTGATCGAAGATCCCGATCTCGGTATCGAGGAGTTGATCGGCATCATTCCCGGGCCGGACTTTCCGACGGGCGGCATCATTCTCGGGCGCTCGGGCATTCGCGCCGCCTATATGCAAGGCCGCGGCTCGATCGTGATGCGCGGCAAGGTGGAGATCGAGACGCTGCGCGGCGAACGCGAGGCGATCATCGTCAGCGAGGTTCCCTACCAGGTGAACAAGGCGGCGATGGTCGAGCGCATCGGCGAGAGCAGGCCAAAGCCATTCTCGATCTGCGCCTGCAGCGTTTGACCGCGCTCGGCCGCGACGAGATCAAGAGCGACGCCATGGCCGACGTCGTGCTCAATCAACTCTACCGCTACACGCCCCTGCAATCCACGTTCGGCGCCAACGTGGTCGCGCTCGAGGGCGGCCGCCCGCAGGTGATGAATCTCAAGGACTTGCTCGCCTCCTTCATCGCCTTCCGCGAGGAGGTGATCTCCCGGCGCACCAAGTATTTGCTCGGCAAGGCGCGTGATCGCGCCCACGTGCTGGTCGGGCTCGCCATTGCGGTGAGCAATATCGACCAGGTGATCCAGCTGATCCGCTCTTCCGCCGACGCCAATACCGCCCGCGAAGCCTTGATGGCGCGCGACTGGCCGGCGCGTGACGTCGAGGCGATGATCACGCTCATCGACGATCCGCGCCACAAGGTCTCGACCACCGGCACCTACAAGCTCTCCCCCGAGCAGGCCATTGACCGCGCTCGGCCGCGACGAGATCAAGGTCGAGCTGGACAAGCTCGCCGAGGAGATCGCCGACTATCTCGATATCCTGCGCTCACGCGCGCGCATCCAGAGCATCGTCAAGGACGAGCTCAGAGCGGTGCGCGAGAAGTTCGCCACGCCACGCCGCACCGTCATCGTCGAGCAAGAAGGCGAGGTGGAGGAGGAAGATCTCATCCACCGCGAGGACATGGTGGTCACGGTTTCGCACCTTGGCTACGTCAAGCGCGTGCCGCTCTCGACCTATCGCGCGCAGCGGCGCGGCGGCAAGGGTCGCGCCGGCATGCAGACGCGTGAGGAAGACTTCGTCTCGCGGCTGTTCGTGGCCTCCACTCACACGCCGGTGCTGTTCTTCTCCTCGCACGGCCGGGTCTACAAGGAGAAGGTGTGGCGGCTGCCGCAGGCGGCGCCGCAGGCGCGCGGCAAGGCGCTGATCAACATCCTGCCGCTCGAGCCAGGCGAGCTGGTCACCACCGTCATGCCGCTGCCGGAGGACGAGACGAGCTGGAGCGAGCTCGACGTGATGTTCGCCACCACGCGCGGCACCGTGCGCCGCAATAAGCTCTCCGACTTCGTCGATGTGCGCCGTTCCGGCATCATCGCCATGAAGCTCGACGAGGGGGAGGGCATCGTCGACGTGCAGATTTGCACCGAGCGCGACGACGTGCTGCTCACCTCGGCCGGCGGGCAGTGCATTCGCTTCCCCGTCACGGATGTACGCGTGTTCCAGGGCCGCACCTCGATGGGCGTGCGCGGCATCGCGCTCGCCGAGGGCGACAAGGTGATCTCGCTGTCGATCCTGCGGCACGTCGGCGCGAGCGCCGAGGAGCGCGGCGCCTATTTGCGCCGCGCGAGCGCCGTGCGGCGCGGTCTCAACGGTGCCGAGGCCGAAGAACCGGTGCTCGACGCGGAAGAGGCGCAGGAATCCGCCGACACGATCGAGCTGGGCGAGCAGCGCTACGTGGAAATGTCGGCGGCCGAGCAGTTCGTGCTGACGATTTCCGAGCGCGGTTATGGCAAGCGCTCCTCGTCGTACGAATACCGCGTCACCGGCCGCGGCGGAAAAGGCATCGTGGCCATGGATGTGCGCGAGCGCGACGGCAGCATCAGGAAGAAAACTGGCAAGCTGATCGCCTCGTTCCCGGTGGAGGACCAAGATCAGCTCATGCTGGTGACCGACGGCGGTCAGCTCATCCGCACGCGCGTCGAGGGCATCCGCATCGCCGGACGCTCGACCCAAGGCGTGATCGTCTTCGATACCGCGGACGCCGAGCGCGTGGTCTCGGTCGAGCGCATCAGCGAGGACGGCGACCAGAACGGCGGCTAGTCGCGTCGCAGCTCGCGGTACCGCGGGCGGCCATCATCGGCGGCAGATTCGGTGGAAAGCTGCGGCGCCATTCGCATCGCCGGTGTGGATTTCGCACCGAACACGTTGCGGCCCGGGAGGCGACATGAACTGGGACCTGTTTGCCGCTTTTCTCTTCATCACCGCCGTCCTGGTCGTCACGCCGGGCCCGATCGTGACGCTGGTCATTGCGACCGGGGCGCGGGAAGGCACGCGCGCCGCACTCACCACCGTCGTCGGCACCACGCTCGGCAATGCCGTCTTGCTCGCCGCCATTGCATTCGGCTTGAGCTGGGTGATCAGGAATGCCGCCATGCTGTTCGAATTTTTGCGCTGGGTCGGCGCGGCGTATCTGATCTGGCTCGGCATCCAGGCGTGGCGCCATGCCGGCGAGACCGCTGCCGCCGCGCCGCCGCGCGGACACTTGCACGTCTGGCGCGGTTTCGCGGTCGCGGTATCGAACCCGAAGAGCATCGCGTTTTTTTCGGCCTTTTTGCCGCAGTTCGTCGATCCCGCCCTCCCGGTCGAACCGCAACTCGCGCTGATGTGCGCCGTCTCCGTCGTGCTCGCGGCGTCCACCGATTCCGCCTGGGCCGCTGCAGCCGGGCTCGGGCGGGCATGGTTCATGCGGTCGTGGCGGGCGAAATTGTTGGGCCGGCTGTCCGGCGCGGCGTTGATCGGCGGCGGAGTGTGGCTCTCCTTGGCGCGGCGCCCGGCATAGCCGAGCTGGATCGCCCCGTGCGCTCGGAGTCGCTCCAGCGCTTCGCGATGATGAGCGACTTTGGCAGAGGTCCGACGCCGCTGGACTTACCGAGTGACCACTCCGGCGCTTATTTGTCCTCGCGGTTCCGACACCTTATGATCCCCTCCGCGCGCTGAGGCATGCTTGCGAGCAGCGCCTCGCGCGTCCAAGCTAGAGAGGGCAATTCCTCACGCCAGCACGCCCGCAAGGGGAACCTTCCGTCCCGCGCCGGCGTTAAGGGCTTTCGGTAAAAGGTCTAGTTATGCGTTCCGAGGGAGGCCGACCCAACATGTCCGTGCCCGAGGAGGACACAGAGGAAAAGGTTGTCCGCTTGGGGACCGAGACCCTGTTTGCCATTGCCGAACAGCTCCGTCGAATGTACGACGCCGATCTTCGCACCAAGCCTTCGGAAAAGCTCGAGCGGCTGATGCGACGGATCGAACGGGGCGAGGACGTTTCTTAGGCAAAAAGACTAGCCGCCCCGCGCGGCGCGGGCACTCCAGCCGATCAGTGTGCGCCGGCGTTTTCCAGGATCCGCGCGATCTGCGAATAGCCGCGCGTGCGGGCATGCTGAAGCGCGGTGGTGCCGTACCGGTCGGGAAGCGTCACATCGGCCCCGGCCTCCACCAGCGCCTCGACGGTAGCCGCATGGTTGCGACCGCCATTGCCGAGCACCACCGCTTCCAGCAAGGCGGTGCGGCCGAGGTCGTTGACGTGGTTGAGCGGCGCTTGCGCGGCGATGAGGGCGCGCACGATCTCGACGTGGCCGCGATGCGCGGCGGCGATCAGCGCGGTGTCGTGGTGCGGCCCGGCGATCGCGCGCGCATCGCCACCGCTCGCAAGCGCGATGTTGAGCATGTCGAGGTCGTTGTTCACCGCCGCGATGGTAAGGATGTCGTAATGCTCGGCATCGAGCGCGTTCGCATTGGCGCCGAGCCGCAGCAGCGCCTGCGCCGCGGCGTGGCGGCGCAGAAACGCCGCGACATGCAGGGGGGTTCGGCTGTTGGCGTCCTGGATGTTGGGCTTTTCGCCTTCAGCGACGAGCTGCTCGATCTCGGCGGCATCGCCGCGTGCGGCGGCGTCATGGAGCCCGGCATAGATGCGCAGCTCCCGTTCGCTCGGCGGCGTCTGCGCGAGGCTCGTCCCGCCGCCGAATTGGGCAGCGCCGACCATGAGAGCAAGGGACAGTAGGGTTCGCATCTCGGCCCGGCCGATGACCAACCAAGCTCGACGACGCGAGAATATCACAGTTTTAGGAGCTTGGCCGGCCAGTGCCGCCGCGGGACGTCAATTCGGCATGCGCAGGACCGGCTTGATCGTTGCTCCCAGCGAAGAGTCGTGCGCTGCCTGATTGATCTGTGCCAGCGGATAGAACGTCATCATCCGCTCGACCGGCATTTTGCCTTGCATGAGGAAATCGACCAGCTTCGGGATGAACTCCTGCGGGCGGCTTTCGCCCTGGATCACACCATGCACGACGCGGCCGAATTGGAGGAACGGCATTTCGAAGCTGACCTCAGTGCCGGCCCGTGCACTGCCGAGAAGGACGCAAGTGCCGGCGGCGATCAGCGCCTCCACCGCTTCGCGCAAGACCGCGGGCTGCGCGGAGGTGTCGAGCGAGAAGCGCACGCCTTCCCCGGTGATCCTGCGGATGTCCGCGACCACGTCGGCGCGTCCGCTGTGATTGATCACGTGCGTGGCGCCCAGCGCCTGCGCCAGCTCCAGTCGCGCGTGGTGCACGTCGACGGCAATGATGGGGTCGCATCCGGCAATTTTCGCCGCCATCAGGGCGGACAAGCCGACCGCGCCCACGCCGAACACGGCGAACGAGTCTCCCGCCCGCGGCCGCATCGAATTGAGCACGGCGCCAGCGCCCGTTTGGCCGCTGCAGGCGAACGGGCCGAGCAGCTCGAGCGGCGCGTCCTTTCTGACCTTGACCATGTATCGTTCGTTGGCAATGGCATAGGTGGCGAAGGAGGATTGCTGGAAGAAGGCGCCATAGACCGCCGCGCCGTCCTTGCTCAGCAGTGTCGAGCCGTCCGGGCGCGTGCCGCGCATTTTCAATTGGGGTCCCTTCAAGCAATGGGATGGCATGTCGCGCCGACAATTGGGGCAGGCCCCGCACCAGGGAAACGAAATGACGACGTGGTCGCCCGGAACGAATTTCGTGACGCTCGCGCCGAGCGCCTCGACCACTCCGGCGCCTTCGTGGCCGTAAACCGCGGGATAGGGCGTGTTGTAGTAACCGTCGCGGCCGTGCAGGTCGGTCTGGCACATGCCGCTCGCCACGATCCGTACCAATGCCTCGTCGGGCCGGGGGTCGGTCAATTCGAGCTGGTCGATGGCGAACGTGCCGAATTTTTCGTGCACCACGGCGGCGGTAATTTGCATGAGGGAATTCGTTGGTTGGGAGGCGCAGCAACACTTGGGCACGACGAGTACCCCGGCATTATCCGCAAGCTGCCGTTCACGGGCTGTGATTTGGCGGTTGGACCTCCGGTTCGCATCCCTTGCTCAACTGCATGATACTCGCGTTTTGGCGGACGCCCCGAGGCGAGCGCCCCGCTACCAGGGTTGCGGCCGGCGTGACGAAGCTCACACTCCTCATTCGGTAAACTCCACAATAGTATGAGAAACAACGAAAATTCCTGATTCGACCGCCCCGGCGGGCGAGTCCCAAATGGCGCCCGTCGTCGCGCGGCGCTCGCAGGCGCCATCGTCATCGGCGCGACCTTGCGGGCCCCTGGAGCGCGCGCTAGACCGCGTTCATGCCGCGCACCGCGCTTTTCCCGGGGTCATTCGATCCCGTCACCAACGGGCATGTCGACATCGTGCGCCAAGCCGCGCGGCTCGCCGATCGGCTCGTGCTCGCGATTGGCACCCATCCCGGCAAGGCGCCCTTATTCGCCACCGAGGAACGGCTTGCGATGGTCGAGGAGACCTGCGGTGCACTGGCGCGCGCGAGCGGCTGCGATTTTGGTTGCATCACATTCGCCGATCTCGTTGTCGCCGCCGCGCAACGCGAGGGTGCAACGCTCTTGATCCGCGGGCTGCGCAGCGCGACCGATTTCGACTACGAAATGGAAATGGCAGGCATGAACGCGACGATGGCGCCGGCCGTGCAGACCATTTTTCTGCCCGCCGCACCGAACGTTCGCCCGATCACCGCCACACTGGTGCGGCAGATCGCATCCATGGGCGGCGACGTATCGCCGTTCGTTCCGCCGCCGGTCGCCGCCCGTTTGAAAGCAAAGTTCGCCGGCACGTCCGGCCGTTGAGCCCGGGAGACTTCATGATCCGCCTGCTCGCATGTCTTGCCCTTCTGATCGGTATCGCGCCGGCCCTCGCGCAAGTGCAATTGCCGCCTGGCGCCGATCCGCAGAATACGCTTCTGATCGACACCAAATACGGCCGCATCGTCATCAAGTTGCGCAAGGACATCGCCCCCAAGCACGTCGAGCGCATCAAGCTTCTGGCGCGCGAGAAATATTACGATAACGTGCCGTTTCACCGTGTGATTGCCGGGTTCATGGCGCAGACCGGCGATGGGGCGCGCGGCGACGGCACCGGCGGCTCGAAGTATCCCAACCTCCCCGCCGAATTCTCCAATGTGCCGTTCAAGCGCGGCGTGGTCGGGATGGCCCGCGCCAGCGATCCGAACTCGGCGAATTCGCAGTTTTTCATCATGTATGCGGACGGCGCGTTCCTCAACGGCAAGTACACCGTCGTCGGGGAAGTGCTCTCCGGCATGGAAGTGGTCGACAAGATCAAGAAGGGCGAGCCGGTCGTCGATCCCGACCGCATGACCCGCGTGCAGGTCGCAGCCGACGCCAAGTCATGAGGAAGGTCGGTGCGCGCCGGCCCTGTGTTGATCGGATTTGGCGTCTTGGCCGCGGCGCTGGCGACCGACGTTGAGCCCGCGAGCGCCTTCTGCAGCGTCTTTACGCGGCATCCGTGCTTTCCTGCCGTTTGCAGCGTGCTTGCCAGCCGCTACTGTATCCCTTACCCCAGCTACTGGATTGGGCAGGATCTGCGACTGACGATCGAGAGCGCATCCGCAGGCGATGCGCCCGCGAGTGGCGCTCTCGCGGAGGACGCGAGCGGCGAGCATAAGCTCGACACGCTGCACGCCATGTTCGACGCGCTCCGCGCCTGCTGGATTCCGCCCGCGAAGGAGGAGGCCCGTCCCGACATGCAGATGTCGGTGCGATTTGCCTTCAAGCGCAGCGGCGATATCATCGCCACGCCGCGGGTGACCTATGCCAGCCAGGGCGCTTCCCCGGAAACCCGGGAGGTTTACCTGCATGCCATTTCCGCCGCTCTCGAGCGCTGCACGCCGCTGCCCTTCAGCGAAGGGTTGGGCAACGCAGTCGCAGGCCGGCCGATTGCGATCCGTTTTGTCGACAATCGCGAGCAGCAGTGATGAGACGCCTGCGTGTTGCCGGTTGGGCGTTGGCCTTCTCCGCGTTGGTGAGCGGCGCGGTCGCGCAAACCCCGCAGCCGCCAGTCAACACGCTGAGCGAGGTGATGGCGGCGCTGCGAGCATGCTGGGTTCCGCCGCCTCTCGATCAGTCACGCGTGGGCATGCAGATCACGGTGCAGATGAGCTTCCGCCGCAACGGCGAACTTCTCGGCCAGCCGAGAATCACATTCGAATCGCCCGGCGCCTCGGATGACCAACGGCTTGCCTATCGAATTGCAGTGGCCAAGATGCTCAAGCGCTGCGCACCTCTGCCGTTCACCGATGCGCTAGGGAACGCATTGGCCGGCCGGCCGTTCACCATCAGGTTCACCGATCAGCGCAAGTTCAGACAAGCAGAGAAAGCCCCATGACCGACGCCGAGAATACGCTGACGCTCGACACCACCAAGGGACAGATCGTCATACAGATGCGGCCGGACCTCGCTCCCGGCCATGTCGCCCGCATCAAGGAGCTCGTACGCGACGGCTTCTACAACGGCGTGGCGTTTCACCGCGTCATTGACGGCTTCATGGCGCAGACCGGCTGCCCGCATGGCACGGGCACCGGCGGTTCCGGCAAGAAGCTCAAGGCCGAGTTCAACAAAGAGCCGCACCGCCGGGGCACCGTCTCGATGGCGCGCGCGCAATCTCCGGATTCCGGCGACAGTCAGTTCTTCATCTGCTTTGCGGATGCGACTTTTCTCGACGGCAAGTACACGGTCTGGGGCCACGTGACCGAAGGGATGGCAAACGTGGACAAGATCAAGCGTGGCGAGCCGGTTGCCGACCCCGACCGCATCATCTCCGCCAAGATGGCGCAGGACGCGTAATCTTCGGACGCTGCGTCGCGACGATGTTGCTTCACCACTCGAGGTAAGCCGAAACGGCGCGGCGATCGCCCGCGGCCGCGGGCAACAAGCTCAAAGGACCGCCTTGCGTTGCGGGCGAGGCTCGGCGTCGCACACCCAAGCCTCCTTG
>VAZM01000158.1:13163-21889 GCA_005883135.1 Alphaproteobacteria bacterium | reverse complement strand
TCGGCGGCCGAATGCCGAGCGCGCAAGAGCTGCAAGAGCTGGCGCAGAAAATGCCGGGCGGATTGCCGGGACTGCCGCCTGGCGCGCCGGACGCGCCAGGACTGCCCCCCACGATGCCCGGGCTGCCGCCGCAATTCCCCGGCGGGCCGCTGCTGCCCGGGCTCGGCGGCAAGCCGACGGGGCTCGGCGGATTTCCGGGATTTGGCAAAAAGAAAAAGTGAGCCTTCACAATAGTTCCACTCATTTGCGAGTCATCGACCAGAAAGGAACCAGATGTCGCTGAAGATCCGTCTCGCCCGTGCCGGCACGAAGAAGCGCCCGTTCTATCACATCGTGATCGCCGACAGCCGCTCGCCGCGCGATGGCCGCTTCATCGAGCGGCTCGGCTATTTCAATCCGCTGTTGCCCAAGGACAAGGCCGAGCGTCTCAAGCTCGACCTCGACAAGGTCAAGGCCTGGCTTGCCAAGGGTGCGCTACCGACCGACCGCGTGCTGCGCTTTCTCGACCAAGCGGGCGTCATGAAGCGCGAGACGCGTAGCAATCCCACGCGCGCGATCCCACGCAAGCAACGCAAAGCGCAGGCCGAGGAGGCGGCGAAGGCCGCGGCTGCGGCCAAAGCCGCAGCTCGCGCCGGCGGCGCGCCGGCAAGCTGACGCGCGTAAGCCGGATCACCCGCCGTGGCGGAGCGCATCTGCGTTGCCCAGATCGGCGGAGCGCACGGCCTTCGCGGCGAGGTGAGGCTCAAATCGTTCACCGCCGATCCGATGGCAGTGCGCGATTACGGGCCGCTGACAACCGAAGACGGCTCGGCGGCTTTCGAGCTTGAGGCGGTGCGCCCCGCCAAAGGCCATCTCATCGCGCGCTTTCGCGGGATCAACGACCGAGGCACGGCCGAGCGGCTCGTCAATGTGCGGCTGTTCGTGCCGCGCGAGCGCTTGCCGGCGCCTGCGCCCGACGAGTTTTATCACGCCGACCTGATTGGCCTTTCCGCGGTCACCGCGGATGGCACCGAGATCGGCACCGTGGTGGCGATTCACGATTTCGGCGCCGGCAACATTGTCGAGTTGCAGCCGCGCGCCAGTGGCATGACGATCATGGTGCCGTTCACCGCAGAGTTCGTGCCCAGCGTCGACATCGCCAGCGGACGCATCGTGGTGGCGCCGCCGGAAGACGCAGCTGAAGGCCGCGGCGGCGCTACCGAATAGTGCCCACCATCCGCTATATTGGGACCGCATGTGGCGCGCGAGATGTTTCCGGGGCCGCTCGGCTTGAGCCTGGCGGGCAAGGCGCTGGCGACCGGTCTGTGGACGCTCGAGCCCATCGATATTCGCGCGCATGCACATGACAAGCACCGCTCGGTCGACGACACGCCTGCCGGCGGGGGACCCGGCATGGTGATGCGTGCCGACGTGCTGGCACGCGCGGTCGATGTGGCGGTCGGCACAGATGACGCGCGCCCCCGCCTGGCGATGAGCCCGCGCGGGCTCCCCCTCACGCAAAGCCGGGTCGCAACACTGGCGAAGGGTGCCGGTGCGGTCATTCTCTGCGGGCGCTTCGAAGGCGTGGACGAGCGGCTCATCGAAGGGCGCGGCTTCGAGGAGGTTTCTATCGGGGATTACGTACTTTCGGGCGGGGAGATCGCGGCCTTCGTCCTGCTCGACGCTTGCGTCCGGCTGCTGCCCGGCGTGATGGGCAAAGAGGCCTCGGGCGCGGAGGAGAGCTTCAGCCAAGGGCTGCTCGAATATCCGCAATATACCAGGCCGCAGCTGTGGGAAGGCCGCTCGATCCCCGCCGTGCTCACCTCCGGCGATCATGCCAAGGTCGACGCCTGGCGGCGCGCCGAAGCCGAGCGGCTCACCCGCACACGCCGGCCGGACTTGTGGGCGGCCCATCTGGGCGCCGCCGGCAAGCCCGAAAAGGCCCGCACGCGGCGGGCCAACAAGCCCCGCCGGGATGGGTGACAAAGCGCCGGCGGTGTCGTAGAAGCTCGCCGATCCGCACAACCGAAAGAATACGCGCTTTATGAGATTGGCGCTGCCGAAGGAGAATTCCCATGAATTTAATTCAAGAACTCGAGAAAGAGCAGGTCGCCAAGCTCTCCGCCGGCAAGGACATCCCGGATTTCGCCCCGGGCGACACCGTTCTCGTCAACGTCAAGGTGGTCGAGGGCGAGCGAACGCGCATCCAGGCATATGAGGGCGTTTGCATCGCCCGTTCGGGCGCGGGCCTCAACGAGAGCTTCACGGTGCGCAAGATTTCCTACGGCGAAGGGGTGGAGCGCGTGTTTCCGCTCTATTCGCCGTTGATCGACTCCATCAAACTCGTGCGCCGCGGCAAGGTGCGCCGCGCCAAGCTTTATTACCTGCGCGGTCGGCGCGGCAAAGCCGCGCGCATCGGCGAGAAGCAGGATCACCGCGGCGCCGAGGAAAGCGCCGAGGAGCCGCGCAAAGCCGCCGAGTGAAGCTCGTCCGGGCTGATCGGCCCTTGGCGCTGCACCGGGCCCGGCACACGCGTGCCGGCCCCAGCGCGTGCAGCATCATTGCCGGCGAGACGGCGGCGTCGGCTTCTCGAGTTCCACCGTGGCGAAATCCGCGGGCAGAATGACCTCGAGCACTTCGCAATCGTTCGAGTAGTCGAGCACCACGTGCTCGATGCGCGGCGGCTGAATCCATGCGCTTCCCGCCCGCATCACGATTGCCCCCTGACCATCGAGCTCGGTCTTGATCCAGCCTTTGAGCACGTAGATCATCTGGAACTCGACGTCGTGATAATGGCGCTTCGACACCTCCTCCGGCCGGCACGGCGGAATGAAGCGAATGACGTGCGCGCGCACCATGCCATTGGTGGCTTGCGCGATGCCGAGATCGCGATAATTCGCGTAAGCGCGCAACCCGCTCTCGAAATCCTCCTCCCGATGATGGCTGACGACGAAGCGCTGCAATGGCCGGGCGGGCCTCCTTCGCATCTGCACGCTGCTGCCCGTCTTGCGAGCCACCGTTCGTTTCGCCGCGGTCCGCGGCGATGCTCGTCGCGCTGAAGCCTTCGACTTGGTTCTGGCCATGGGGGTCCTCCGGGGGTCGGGGCATGCTAGCCGTTTTGCGTATGGACGCACAACGAAGCCGGAGAACCCGGGCCCTTTTCCTCGCGGCGGCAAGACGCTAAAGGACACCTATATATCTCAAGCCGACGGGGTTCCGGAGCATCCAAGGCATGCCGCGCACGTTCTACGATAAGATCTGGGAAGACCATCTGGTGGACGAGCAGCCGGACGGCACCTGCCTCATCTACATCGACCGCCATCTCGTGCACGAGGTCACGAGCCCGCAGGCGTTTGAAGGCCTGCGCCTGTCCGGCCGCAAGGTGCGCGCGCCGGAGAAGACGCTCTGCGTCGTCGACCACAACGTGCCCACCACCGACCGCAAGGCGCCCAATCCCGATCCCGAAAGCGCGGCGCAGATCGCGTATCTCGCCGAAAACGCCAAGCTGTTCGGGCTCGACTACTTCGATGAATTCGACAAGCGCCAGGGCATCGTCCACATCATCGGGCCGGAGCAGGGATTCACGCTGCCCGGAACCACGCTCGTTTGCGGCGACAGCCACACCGCGACCCACGGCGCCTTCGGCTCGCTCGCCTATGGCATCGGCACGTCGGAAGTCGAGCACGTGCTAGCGACGCAGACGCTGATCCTCACCAAATCGAAGAACATGCGCGCCGTGGTCGACGGCAAGCTGCCCCCGGGCGTGACGGCGAAGGACATCATCCTCGCCATCATCGGCGAGATCGGTACCGCCGGCGCCACCGGCCACGCGCTCGAATATGCCGGGGAAGCGATCCGGTCGCTCTCCATGGAAGGCCGCATGACCGTCTGCAACATGTCGGTCGAGGCCGGCGCAAGGGCAGGCTTCATCGCCCCGGATGAGAAGGCTTTCGCCTATCTCAAGGATCGGCCGCGCTCGCCCAAAGGCAATCTTTGGGACCAGGCCATCCGCCACTGGGAGACGCTGCACTCGGACGAGGGCGCGCAGTTCGACCGTGAGATCAGGCTGGATGCGGCCAAGCTCCCGCCGCTCGTGACCTGGGGCACGAGCCCCGAGCAAGTTATCTCGGTGACCGGCCGCGTCCCGCGCCCACAGGACATCGCCGACGAGAACAAACGTCGCGCTGCTGTGACCTCGCTCGATTATATGGGGCTCAACGGCGGCGAAAAGATCACCGACATCGCGCTTGACCGGGTTTTCATCGGCTCCTGCACCAATGCGCGCATCGAGGATTTGCGCGAGGTCGCGCGGGTGGTCGGCGGCAAGACGGTCAAGCCGAGCGTGAAGGCGATGATCGTGCCGGGCTCAGGCCTGGTGAAGGAGCAGGCCGAGGCGGAAGGGCTCGACAAGGTCTTCCTCAAAGCGGGGTTCGAATGGCGCGAACCCGGCTGCTCCATGTGCCTTGCGATGAATCCCGACAAGCTCGCTCCCGGCGAGCGCTGTGCCTCGACCTCGAACCGCAATTTCGAGGGCCGTCAGGGATACAAGGGCCGCACCCATCTGGTGTCGCCGGCGATGGCAGCCGCGGCCGCGATCGCCGGACATTTCGTCGACGTGCGGGAGTGGCGCTGAGCGCGCGCCTCAAGGGCCGAGATCGCGGCCCGGCTGCCACCAGCAGCGCATCCTCGGAACGATGACCGCGCCGCTCGGGCGATTTTCCGCCGCCAGCCAAGAGCCGCATTGGCGCACGTGCCCCGGGCCAGGGTATTCGTAGGTGTAAGGCACCGGATAGGTGGTGGAATACGTCCGGTAGGGATAGGCGCGCGTCCCGTAGGGACGGGCGGGGGTCACCGTAATGCGCGTCCGGGCTCGGCCCGGCCGCGGTTTCGATGGTGCCGATACTTCGGGGGTCGTGTCGGATGGGAATTGCGCAAAGGCTACGTCGGCTGAGCCGAGCGCCGTCGCTCCTGCGACGATGATGATCGCTGTTGTGCGCTTCATTTTCCCTCGCCCGCTGACGCGCCTTACGCTCGCGCATTGCAGCGTGGCCGTCAACGCCCACCCGTCGCGCAGCGGCGAGACTGCAACGCCTTGGCCGGGTCTGCGCCGTCGCCTAAAACTGCCGCCATGGCCGATCCGATAACTGCCGATCCGCTCGCCTGGCACGGCGTGAAGGCACCGTCGCTGGAGGAGCTCGAAACGCTGGCCGAGGGGGCGTTTCGCCGCTTGCCACAGAAATTCCGCGCGCTGTGCGAAGGTCTCGTAATTCGGGTAGAGGACTTCCCGACCGAGGAGGCGCTGGATGAGCTGGACGCGGAGTCAGAATTCGATCTCCTCGGCCTGTTCCAGGGGGTAGGCTTGCCGTTTCGGTCGGAAAGCGCGCCCGGGCAGATGCCCAATATGGTGTGGCTCTACCGCCGGCCGATCCTCGATTACTGGGCCGAGCACGACGAGGCATTGGGCGCGATCATCACCCATGTGCTGGTGCACGAGATCGGCCACCATTTCGGTCTTTCCGATGACGACATGGCAGCAATCGAGGCGGGCGTGGCTTAAATCAGCGCCGCGGAAGGTCGGCGGCCCCGCCCGCACTTGACAAAATGCCCTCGGCATCATGAAACGGGGCAGTTCCAACGCCACCGAGCCACGCTCATGGAAAAGTTCACCTCGCTGGAAGGCGTCGCCGCACCGCTCAAGATGATCAATGTCGACACCGACATGATCATCCCCAAACAGTACCTCAAGACGATCAAGCGCACCGGGCTCGGCAAGGGCCTGTTCGCGGAGAAACGCTATCGCGACGACGGCAGCGAAAACCCCGACTTCGTCCTCAACAAGCCTGCCTATCGAAAGGCGAAGGTTCTCGTCGCCGGCGACAATTTCGGTTGCGGCTCCTCACGCGAGCACGCACCGTGGGCGCTGATGGATTTCGGCATCCGTTGCGTAATCTCGACGTCATTCGGCGACATCTTCTACAACAACTGCTTCAAGAACGGGGTGCTGCCGATCAAGGTCAAGCCGCAGGACTTGGAAAAATTGTTTGACGACGCCGAGCGCGGCGCGAATGCGACGCTGTCGATTGATCTCGAGAAGCAGGAGATCAGGGGCCCAGACGGCGGCATGGTCAAGTTCGAGATCGACCCGCACCGCAAGCACTGCCTGCTCAACGGCCTCGACGATATCGGATTGACCATGGTCAAGCAGGACAAGATCGATCGCTTCGAGCAAAAGGCCAAGGCCGCGCGCGCCTGGGTGTGATGAGTATCCCATAGATCGCCCGCATCCTGCCAATCATGCACGGGTAGACGCGCGTCGAAGACGCGCGCAGACACACTTATCACCCGCGCGATCCATCGTCTTCGCAAAAACGTTTTCAAAGATGCACCGATTGCGGGGTCAAGCCCGGCAATGACGAGATCGAGTGCCGCACATTCCCTTTCGCGGCGACTTTGAGCGGCTCGGCCATCGGCCTCAAGCCACTTCGACGTGAGCGACTTGGTAGAGGCACGGCTCCGCCTCGTTGACGAGCTCGCCGAAGCGCGGCCATTTCTTGCGGAACTCGGGTGAATGGTGCGCGGCCTTAAGCTTCTCGCGGTCTCGCCATTGCACGTAATTCAGGAGATGGCTGCCGTCCTCGCTCTTGTGGAGGCTCACCGACACGAACCCCGGCTGGGTCGACATGAAGCGCGCGCGCTCCGCCATCAGCTGCAACACCTCGGCTTGGTTGTTCGGCGGCACCTTGACGGTGGTGATTTGGGTGACGATGTCGTTGGTTTCGCGGATTTCGGGCATGGGAGTGCTCCCTGGTTGCGCCTGGGACAACGCGCATGCCCGGATGAGGTTTCCCGTCACACGCGCTCGCTCTCGTGCCTGCGCGCCTCGATCGCTTGCGCGATTGCGACCGTGCGGCGCGCCATGTCGGCGTGCAACCGCTCGACCATGCGGCCGTCGAGCTGCACGACGCCCTTGTCCCTGTTCTCCGGCAATTCGAATGCCGCGATGATGTTCTTCGCGTGTGCCACGTCTTCCGCGCTCGGCGAGAACGCCGTGTTGCACGGGTTGATCTGGTTCGGGTGGATGAGCGTCTTGCCGTCGAACCCCATGTCCCACGCCTGCGCGCATTCGCGCGCGAAGCCCTCCGCGTCGGCGAGGTCGTTGTAGACGCCGTCGAGGATGTCGAGGCCGAAAGCGCGCGCCGCCGCGACACAATTCATCAGCCACGGCAACATCGCCGCGCGGCCGGGCGTGATCTTCGCCCGCGTCTCCTTGGCGAGATCGTTGGTGCCCATGACGAAAGCCGCGAGCCTGGTTTCGACGTCGCTCGCCGCGGCCGCGATATCGCGCGCGTTGAGCATGGCGAGCGGAGTTTCCATCATCGCCCACACCCGGATCTTCTGGTCGGCGCTGATGTCGACGAGGCGCTCGGCGACGTCCTCCAGGTGGTTGGGGCTCGATACCTTCGGCATTAGCACCGCATCGGGCTTTGCTTTGCCGACCGCGTTGAGATCGTCCAGCCACCATTGGGTGTCGAGACCATTGATGCGCACGACCACCTCGCGTGCTCCGAAGCCGCCGGCGCTTACCGCATCGGTGACCTGGCGACGGGCGGCGGCCTTCGCATCGGGAGCAACCGAGTCCTCGAGGTCGAGGATGACCGCGTCGGCCGGCAAGGTGCGCGCCTTCTCGATGGCGCGGGCATTGGAGCCGGGCATGTACAGCACGCTCCGGCGTGGGCGGATGCTCATGTCGATGTAGCCCTCTGACTGGTTCTAACCTATCGAGGGAATGCCCGCATTGCTACTCTCGACGGATGAGCGGAGCTTCAGTCGATCCATGGCTTGCCGGCGTCGACGGCTGCGCCGGCGGATGGGCGATTGCGCTGGCCGATCGGAACTTCACCACCATCGCGCTTCGCCACATCAAGTCATTTGCCGAGCTGTTCTCTCACAGCGAAGGACCAGGCCTCGCCGCGGTCGACATGCCGATCGGCTTGCCCGAGCAGACCGGGCCGAAGGGCCGAACGCCGGAACGCTTGGTGCGATCGCTGCTCGGCGCACGGCAATCGAGCGTGTTTTCCATCCCGTCACGGGCCGCCGTCTACGCCGGAGCCGATCCCCACGAACCGAACGAGCGCACGCGCTTCCTTCGCGCCTGTGACATTGCGCGCGCAACCTCAGCGCAGGGACGCGCTGTGGCCAAGCAGGGATTCCAGATCTTTCCAAAGATCGTGGACATCGATTGCTTCCTGCAGCGACGCCGGGACTTGTTGCATCGGGTATTCGAGGCGCATCCGGAGGTCGCGTTTTGGCGAATGAACGGCTCAAAGCCGCTCGCGGAGCCGAAGAAGATAAAGGGCAGGCTCAGTCAGGTCGGCATCGAATTGCGCGCCCGTCTGCTCGTTGGTGCCGGCGTGCCGGCGGCCACCATCGACATGGCCTTGCCGAGGCCGGTTGCACGCGACGATTGGATCGACGCGCTCGCATCATTAGTCGTAGCGCGGCGGTTGGCTCGCCGCGAGGCCATTTCCTTTCCCTCGCCTCCGGAGACGGACCGGCTTGGGATTCCGATTGCGATCTGGGCGTAACCGCGGCCTTGAGCCGTCAGTCGCTCGTACTCCGACGAACGGCTAGGCCGCCTTGCGCTTGGCCTCGATCAGTTTGCGATTGACGAGGCATTCCGCGATCTGAATGGCGTTGAGCGCCGCGCCCTTGCGCAGATTGTCCGATACGCACCAAAGCGCGAGGCC
>VAZM01000158.1:12399-12938 GCA_005883135.1 Alphaproteobacteria bacterium | reverse complement strand
TCCACTCTTCCTTGGTGAAGCCATCCTCCATGAACACGTCGATGTGGGGGATCACGTTGAAGGCCATGCGCTTGGGAAATTTCTTCGGCGTGATCTCGTCGAGCGTGTAGACGGCCTTGGTCTGCGTGAACAACTCGTCCATCGCCTCCTTGCCGGCGCCGGACACCGATTGATAGGTCGCCACCACGACGCGGGTGATCTTGGCCTTGTCGTGCAAGGGCTTGAGCGCGACGACGAGCTGCGCGGTCGAGCAATTCGGATTGGCGATAATGCCCTTCTTGCGGAAACCTGCGACCGCGTCGGCGTTGACCTCCGGCACGATCAGCGGAACGTCGGCGTCGTAGCGCCAGCACGACGAGTTATCGATCACGACCGCCCCGGCGGCCGCGATCTTCAGAGACCACTCCTTCGACACCGCGGCGCCCGCCGACATCAGACAGATATCCACGTCGGAAAAGTCATGATGCTCGAGCGCTTTGGTCTTGAGCGTCTTATCGCCGAAGCTGACTTCGCTGCCCTCGCTGCGGCGCGAGGCGAGC
>VAZM01000158.1:2487-12369 GCA_005883135.1 Alphaproteobacteria bacterium | reverse complement strand
ATTGCCCGTGGCCCCGACCACCGCGACCCTGTAACCCATTGCCAACTCCGAAGGTTTCTCCGCCGCGGGCCGGCGCGGGTGCCGCGCCGCCCAAGGGCTTCTAGGCGACAATATGGGGCCTGACAACGCCGATTCGAAGGCGGCGCGAATCCCAGGCGAGGAGCCGCTCAGCTGCCGTAATTCGCCTTGAGGTAATCGGCGATGACCTTGGCATCGGCATCGCTGACCGGAGCCCCGAATGCCTTGATCATCTTGGCGACCTCTGCGTCCCACAAGGCCGCGTTTGGAAACGGCGAGTTCATCGCGATGTAATCGAGGCTGTGGCAACCGGAACAGTTGCCTTCGACCTTGTCGAGGCCCGGTGCCTTCTTGAGCTCAACCGGTCTTTCCTCGGCAGCCGATGGAAGCGCGATGGTGGCGGCGGCGAGGGCGATGATCAAAGCGCGCATGATGAACTCCCTCAAGCCACGTTGAAGGTGACGCTGTGCACCACGTTGTGGTGGTAGCCGGCAGGATTGTGGATCAGTTCGCTGGTCTGCGTCTGGCCGATCTTGTTGGTGGCGCGCGCCATCACGGTTTGCTTGCCCGCTGCCTTAGCCAAAAGATCGTAACTGAAGGTGCGGAAGGCGAAGCGGCCAAGATCCTCCCCGAGCGTCGCGGCCATCCAGGTTTTGCCGCCGTCGCTCGACACCTCGACGCTGCTGATGCCGTAGCCGCCGTCCCAGGCGATGCCGCCGACGGTGATCGGCCCCATCCTCACGTTTGCACCGTCGAGAGGGTCGGTGATCAATGAGTTCACCACAATCTCGGTGATGGGCGTATTGACCGCCGTTTCCTGCGAGGTGAAGCGTGCGACGAGCGGAAACTTGCCGAGCGGGATGCGATAGGCCGGATTCATCCAGAAGCTTGCTTCAGGCTTGGTCAAGGCCTTGATCGTGGTGAGATGCTTCATCCAATAGGTTCCGGTCCAGCCCGGCACGATGAGACGCGCCGGAAAGCCGTTGAGGTGCGGCAGCGGCGCGCCGTTCATTTCATAGGCTACCAGCGTGGTGTCCTCGACCGCCTTCCAGGTCGGGATGCTCTTGACGAAGTCCGGCGTCTTGTCGCTCACGCCCGAGTCGGCGCCGTCGAACAGGATCTCGATCGCCTCCTTCTTGAGCCCGACCTTGTCGAGAAGGTCCTTCAGCCGTGCGCCTTTCCAGCGCGCGCAGCCCATGGCGCCGTAGCCCCACTCCACGCCGGGAACGTGCGGCTGGAATAATCCGCGCCGGTTGCCCGAGCACAGATTGACCGCCGCCAGTTCGGCTGACGGCAACTGTTTGAGATCGTCGAGGGTGAATTCGGCCTGGCCGTTGGCGCCCTCGCCGCCGACCGCGATCTTCCAAGTCCTGACGTCGACCTCCGGAATGTTCGAGAGATGGTAACGGACGAAAAACGCGTCGTTCGGAGTGATGGCGGTGCGGAAATATTCGAGCGGGGTCTCGTAGTTCGGCGGCCGGTAACTCAGCTTGATCAGCGGCTTCTTTCCCGGCAGCGCGTCGAGCACGGCGTTGCTGCGCGCCCCCTCGGGAAGCGCCGCTGGCAAATCAAGCGGCCCAGCCGCTGCTTCGGATGGCGCGAGGCGCAGGCCCGAGCCGGCGAGCGCGAGGCCCGCGCCGGACGTGATGAGACCCCGGCGTGTGAGCATGGCGTCCTCCCTTCCCCCGATCATTTTCCTGTAAGCGGCTGGATTAGCGCCATATTTTGTGCCGCCACGGCAAATCTACGCGACTTTCCGCGCCCATCGATAGAGGGATTTTTGACACACCCGCGCATAGAGTGGCGCCGCGCGGGCGCATCCGCTGTTACGGAAACCGAAATACGGGTAGTGTAGTGATCCGAAGAGTAGGACGAGGAGCGCCATGGGTCGCAAGAGCTGTGCGATTGGGCTGTGCCTTGCGGTGATCGCGGCGATGGCCATTGCTGCGGCGCCGGCCGAGGCCCAGACGAAAAAGAAGCCATACGTCTACACGACGCAGGCCGACCCCAAGGTCAATCGTCCGCGGGCGCGAGTCACCGTGGCGCCCCGTTCGTTTCTCGACGCCGGGACCGAGGTTCTGCCTGGCGACCGCAAGTACAGTGATTACGCCTTCCCGGTTGGCCCCTATGCGACGCCTTTGAGCGCGGTTCAAAACACGGGCGGCCGCGTAGGCTGGCATCGATCGCCCCTGCCGGGGCCGTTTGATCTCCCCAGCCGCTACAATCCGTATCCGTGGTAACTCGGCGTTCACCTCACCTGCGTCGACCAGGGTGGAGCCTCAGTCGGCGGTGATGTTTGCCGTCCAATTCTCGAGATCACTGGTGATGGTGCGCTGAAAGTCCGCCGGCGTGCCGACTGCCGGCGAGAGGCCCTGCTGAGCAAATTTGGCGATGAGATCGGGATCGCGCAGCGCGCGATTGAGTTCCGCGTTGATGCGCTCGATGACGTCCTGCGGCGTCCCGGCCGTGGTCAGCAAGCCGATCCACTGGATCGCCTCGAACCCGGGAAAGCCTTGTTCCGCGACCGTGGGCAGATGGGGGAGCTGCGCATCGCGGCGGAGGCTACCGTTCGCGATCGCCCGCAAAGCGCCTGCCTCGAGCTGCGGCAGCGACAGCAAGGTCGAGATCGCGGTGAATTGCGTGTCGCCCGCAACCATCGCCGTCATCGCGGGGGCGCCGCCGCGATACGGGATGTGCTGCAGCTTGATGTTGGCCTTGCGACTGAACAGCTCGACGACGAGGTGGGTCTGCGTCGCCGCGCCCGGCGAGGCGTAATTGAGCTTGCCGGGATTGGCCCGCGCGAGTTCGACGAACTCCGCGAGCGAATGGGCCGGTACCTTGGGATTGACCAGAAACAGCAGCGGGTTTTTCGCCACCATGCCGATGGGCGCGAGGTCGCGCTCCGGGTCGTAGGGCAGCTTCGGGTGGGTGGCGGGGACCACCGTGAAACTCGAGGCCACCATCAGCAGCGTATGGCCGTCCGGCACCGCCTTGGCGGCGGCATCGGTGCCGACGATGCCGCTCGCAGCCGGCCGGTTGTCGATGATGACGGGCTGGCCCAGCGATCTTTCGAGGTAAGGGGCGATCAGGCGCGCCACCACGTCGTTGAGCCCGCCCGCGGCGAACGGGACGATCAGGCGAACGGGACGGCTGGGGTATGCCTCGGCGTAAGCACCGGTCGGGTGCAGCGCGACGAGCCCCAGCACCAGAAGGACGGCGAGACCGAATCCGCCTCGATCCGCGCGCGTCATGGGCGAGCGCCGGCCGGCCTCGCTGTCAAGCATCGGCTGGCGCGCTGCCGATCCTACGAGCGCCGGCATCATGCCGCGAGCTTCTTCATCTCGCCGACGATCACGTCTCCCATTTCTGCCGTGGTCACGATCTTGGCGCCCTCCGACTTGATGTCGGCGGTGCGCAGTCCCTGCGCGAGCGCGGCGGCGATTGCCGCCTCGATTCGGTCGGCCTCCTTGGCCATATTGAGCGAGTAGCGCAGCGCCATGCCGAACGAGGCGAGCATGGCGATCGGATTGGCCACGCCTTTGCCGGCGATATCGGGCGCGGAGCCATGCACGGGCTCGTACATGGCCTTGCGCTTTTTCGTCTTGGCATCGACTTCGCCGAGCGAGGCCGACGGCAGCATGCCGAGCGATCCCGTCAGCATGGCGGCGATGTCGGACAGCATGTCGCCAAACAGATTGTCGGTGACGATGACGTCGAACTGCTTGGGCCAGCGCACGAGCTGCATGCCTCCGGCATCGGCCAACTGGTGCTCGAGCGTGACGTCCTTGAACTCGCGTGCGTGCAGCTCCTTGACCACCTCGTGCCAGAGAACGCCCGTCTTCATCACGTTGCGCTTCTCCATCGAGGTCACCTTGTTGCGGCGCTTGCGCGCGAGCTCGAAGGCGACGCGGCCGATGCGCTCGATCTCGTAGGTGTCGTAGACCTGGGTGTCGATCGCGCGCTTCTGGCCGTTGCCGAGATCGGTGATGGTCTTCGGCTCGCCGAAATACACCCCGCCGGTCAATTCACGCAGGATAATGATGTCGAGCCCATCCACCACCTCGCGCTTGAGGCTCGAGGATTCGGCAAGCGCGGGATAGCAGATGGCGGGGCGAATGTTGGCGAACAAGCCGAGTTCCTTGCGCAGGCGAAGGAGCCCCGCCTCCGGCCGCACCTCGTACGGCACGCGGTCCCATTGCGGGCCGCCGACTGCGCCGAAGATCACGGCATCGGCCGCATGCGCCTTGGCCATGGTCGCGTCGGTGATGGCAATCTTGTGCGCGTCGTAACAGCAACCGCCGACCAGACCTTCTTCGATCTCGAAGCTCCCTAATCCGCGCGCATTCATGAAGGCGATGAGCTTTTTCACCTCGGCCATGACTTCCGGGCCGATGCCATCGCCGGGCAGAAGAAGAAGCTTATGGGTCGCCATCGCGCATTGCCTCGCTCGAATGCATGTCGAGGCGGATTGCTAAAGCCACGCGAACGCCTTGGCAAGACGAGGGCCAATTTGGCAAGGTGAAGGCTGCAAGAGCAACGTCCATGTCACCGCAGCGTCCGAAAGTGGTCATCGTCGGCGCGGGCTTCGGCGGGATCCAAGCCGCCGTGGCGCTCAGCCGGGCTGCCGTCGACGTGATTGTGCTCGATCGCCAAAATCATCATTGCTTTCAGCCGCTGCTGTACCAGGTGGCGACCGCGGCATTGTCGCCGGCCGAGATCGCATGGCCCATCCGACACATGTTGCGACAGCAACGGAACGCGACGGTATTTATGGCCGAGGTGAAGGGGGTCGACCTCGCGGGGCGATCGGTCGAAACCAGCGCGGGTCCGATGTCATACGACTATCTCGTCATCGCGACCGGCGCGACGCATTCCTACTTCGGTCATGACGATTGGGCCAAGTTCGCGCCGGGGCTCAAACGCATCGAGGACGCGACCCGCATTCGCCGAAGCATTCTACTGGCATTCGAACGGGCCGAGCTCGCCGGTAATGATGCCGAGCGGCAGCGTCTGCTCACCTTCGTCATCGTCGGCGGAGGAGCGACCGGCGTCGAGATGGCGGGCGCCATCGCCGAGATCGCCCGCCAGACCCTGGCCAACGATTTCCGCAGGATCGACCCCCGAAATTCGCGCATCATCTTGATCGAGGCCGGTCCGCGCGTCATTCCGACCTTGCCCGAGGACCTGTCGCGCTATGCCGAGCGCGCGCTCACCCGCATGGGGGTCGATGTCAGGACCTCCACCCGCGTGATCAGTTGCGATGCGGGCGGGGTGGACGTGGATCATGGCCGCATCGACGCCAGCACCATCATTTGGGCTGCGGGAGTCGTGGCCTCGCCCGCCGCTTCCTGGCTCGGCGCCGCCCATGATCGCGCCGGCCGCGTGCTGGTCCGCCCCGATCTGTCGGTCCCTGACCATCCCGAGGTGTTCGTGATCGGTGACGCGGCTGCGGTCCATGAGAGCGACGGCGAGCCGGTTCCAGGTGTCGCGCCGGCGGCGAAGCAAATGGGCGACTATGTCGGCCGGCTCATCGCGGCGCGCTTGGCAGGGGAATCTTTGCCCGCGTTTCGCTATCGCAACCTGGGCGAGCTCGCCACCATCGGACGGCGGGCCGCAGTGGTGAAGCTCGGCCGAGTGCACCTCAAGGGCTTCATCGGATGGCTATTCTGGAGCTTCGCCCACATCTATTTTCTGATCGGGGTGCGGAATCGATTCATCGTCGCCTTCACCTGGCTCTGGGACTACCTCACGTTCCAGCGCGGCGCGCGCCTCATCACCGACGTGCCGCCGCAGCGCAAAGGGTGAGACTCTCGGCGGGTCAGAGGCCGCTGAACCAGTTATATCCCTGGTCCTCCCAGTATCCGCCGAGATACTTGTCGGTGACGGCGATCTCCATCACGTGCTTCGGGTTCTTGAAGCCGAGCTTGGTCGGCATGCGCACCTTCATGGGGAAGCCGTACTTGCGCGGCAGGATTTCGCCGTCGAATTTGAAGGTCATCTGGGTCTGCGGATGCAGCGCGGTCGGCATGTCGATCGAGGTGGAATAGCCCTCGGCGCAGCGGAACCACACGTATTTCGCCCGCGTGTCGGCGCCGATGCGCCTTAAAAACTCGCGCAGCGGCGTGCCGGTCCATTTGCCGATCGCACTCCAGCCCTCCACGCAGACGAGGCGGGTGATTTGCGTTTCCTGCGGCAGCGCATAGAGTTCGTCGAGCGTCCAGGACTTCGTGTTGTCGACCATGCCGCCGACCTCGAGCTTGTAGTCCTCTCTGTCGACCTCGGGCGCCTCGTCCTCAGGATAGTAGGCATTGAACGGAAAAGGCCGCTGCACCGCGCTCTCGGGGTAAGTCGGCGCGAGCTTGTTCGGATTAAACAGCCATGCCTGGGCTCGATCGTTGAAATGGGAAATCTTGATCAGCGCCTGTTCCGCCGACGTCCCATCGACGATGTCGCAGCCGGTGAGAAAAGCGAGTGCCCCGAGGCTCGCGCCGCCGCGCAGGAAAAGCCGGCGCGTCGGATCGGGCATGAGCTTCGCCGCGTCTTTGGCGAGTAGCTCGGGATCGACGCCAGGTGGCGGACCTCTTCGAACGCGTGGCATCCTCGTCCTTCTCGGCTCCTAACGCCTATCGGCCGGTGATCATGGCGCGCAGCGACGTCGGAACGATAGCGCTCATGATGACGTGGACGACGAGAAAGCCGACGATCGCCGCCATGGCGAAGAAGTGCACATAACGGGCGGTATCATAACCGCCGAACGCTGCGGCCAGCTCATGCAATTGCACCGGTTTCCAGATGGCGAGACCCGACAGCACGACGACGATGCCGGCCACGATGACCCCGAGATAAAATAGTTTTTGCACCGCGTTGTAGACCGAGAGATCGTCGTACTTGAGCTTTCCGGTGAACGCGGCGCGGGCGTCGGCCAAGACTTCGCCGGGGCGGATCGGAATGAGTTTGCGCCGGAAGCGGCCGGTCACGATGCCCAGCACCACGTAGATGAGGCCGTTCACCGCCAGAAGCCACATCGCCGCGAAATGCCAAAGCAGCGCCCCGGCAAGCCAGCCACCGAGGGTGACCCAGCGAGGAAAGACGAAGGCAAACAGCGGCGAGGCGTTGTAGATCTGCCAACCCGAGGCGATCAAAACGACCATCGTCAGCGCGTTCACCCAATGGGTGACGCGCACCCAACGCGGATGTATGACCGGCCGCGCCGGTTCGGCGGGCATCAGCGCCGGATCATGGGTGACCTCTATCGACATGAGCTCGGTTCTTCCCTGGCTTTTGCCGTCGCGCAATGTGTAGCAAATTCCCATCGGCGGGTCGCTTCACGTTCCGCTAGCGCGACTGTGAACGTCAATCATGGCGCGACGGACGCGCCAGCTCCATAGCTCCGGATCGAAGATGGTGGTGAGGACGATGTCGAAGACCGGTACCGGCAATTTCTTCGAGGACTTCCGCATCGGCCAAGTGATCAGGCACGCGACGCCGCGCACGGTCACCGTGGGGGACGTGGCCATCTACAATGGGCTGTTCGGGCCGCGCTTTGCGGTCCAATCGTCGGACGCCTTCGCGCGCGCGATCGGCTATCCGTGTTCGCCGGTCGACGACCTGCTCGTGTTCCACCTCGTGTTCGGCAAAACCGTGCCGGATATCTCCCTCAATGCGGTCGCCAATCTCGGCTATGCCGCCTGCCGCGTTCTCGCGCCGGTCTACCCGGGCGACACGCTGAGCGCGGAATCCGAAGTCATCGGACTCAAGGAAAATTCAAGCCGTAAAACCGGTATCATTTTCGTGCGCTCGACCGGTTGCAAGCCGGACGGCAGCAAGGTGATCGAGTACGTGCGCTGGGTCATGGTGCGCAAGCGCGATGAGGCAGCGCCGGTGCCGGATGATCACGTGCCGCGCCTGCCGGAAGCCGTGCTTCCGACGACGCTTGGCGACGGCTGCCCGCACATCGACGTTGCCGCCTACGACTTCACGCTCGCCGGCAGTCCCCATCGGTTCGGCCATTACGCCGTCGGCGAGAAGATCGATCACGTCGACGGCGTGACGGTAGAAGAGGCGGAGCACCAGATCGCGACGCGGCTTTATCAGAACACCGCGCGCATCCATTTTGATCAGTACTCGGCAGCGCAAGGCAGGTTTGGCCGCCGCCTGATCTACGGCGGGCATGTGATTTCGCTGGCCCGTGCGCTCTCCTTCAATGGGCTCGCCAATGCCTTCCATATTGCCGCGATCAACGGCGGCCGCCACGTCGCGCCGCTATTCGCCGGTGCGACCGTGTTTGCCTGGTCCGAGGTCTTGGCCAAGGCGGAGGTGCCCGGACGCGAGGACGTCGGCGCGCTGCGCCTGCGCACCGTCGCGGCCAAGGACCGACCTTGCGCCGACTTTCCGCTCAAATCGGGTGAGGAGGACGACCCCGCGGTGCTGCTCGATCTCGATTATTGGGTGCTGATCCCGCGTTAGCACGGCTCACGGCTTTGCTCACGCGAGCCTTCGCAAATGCTCGACGAGCTGACGGGCATAGGGCGGCAACTCGTCGAGATTGCGAATGCAGATCGTGAGCTCGCGCGCCGCCCATGGATCGGTCAACTCCACCGCAACGATCGCCATGGTGCGCGCCACGCGCCGCGCGGTGGTCTCGGGTACGATGCCGATGCCGACGTTGCATTCGACCAGGCGGCACACCGCGTCGAAGCTGCGCAATTGCACGCGCAGCCGCAGCGGCTGTCCGATCCGCGCCGCCTTCTCGGCGAGGAAACGCTGCAGCGCGCTCGCGCGGTCGAGCCCGACGAAGTCATGCTCGAGCACATCCGCGAAGGCGATCTTCGAGCGCTTGGCGAGGGGATGGCCGCGGGCCACTACCAGCACGAACCGGTCCTTGCGGAAGGGATATGTTTCCAGCGCGCTCACATCGACCGTGGCAGCGACGATGCCGAGGTCGGCGACCCCTTCGGCAATGAGCCCGACGATCTCGTCGCTCAGCCGCTCCTCAAGATCGATGCTGACATTGGGGTGCTCGGAGAGGAATGAGCTCAGCGCCTCCGGCAGGAATTCAGTGAGCGCGTTGGTGTTGGAGAGCACTCTGATCTGCCCGGCGAGTCCGCCGGCATAGACGCCGAGGTCTTCGCGCAACCGCTCGGCTTGACGCAAGATCGCGCGCGCATGCTGCAGCAGCGTGCGGCCGGCTTGGGTCGGGTTCACGCCTTGTCGCCCGCGCACGAGCAAGGCCGCGCCGAGCGCTTGCTCCATATTGCGAATGCGCGTGCTGGCGGCAGCGAGCGCGAGATGTGCACGCTCGGCACCGCCGGTGATGCTCCCCGCCTCGACAACATGGCGGAACAGGCTGAGATCGGTCAGGTCGAAACGCACGGTTTCAGCCGCCCGGGGCTTTGCTTGCCTTCGAATTCGACGAAGCAAAGCTACGCGAAATACCTATTGTCGGCCAAGTGCCTCAGGGCCATATTCGCGGTTGACGAAAGGAGTGGCCGCCGCGGGCGGATTGCGGCCTGCGGCGAGTTTGGTTACCAACGCACTGCGCGCGAGGACGGAGAACAACAATGGCCGACGCCAAGGCACCCGCTGAGCGGCCGCTCTCTCCGCATCTCTTCATCTACAAGCCAATGCTGACGATGATGATGTCCATCGTCCATCGCATCACCGGTGGCGCGCTCTATTTCGGCACGCTGCTGGTGGCCTGGTGGCTGATCGCGGCAGCTTCCAGTCCCAAGGCTTATGCCGGCGTCGGCTCGTTCATCAATTCGTTCTTCGGCCGCGTGATCCTGTTCGGGTATACCTGGGCGCTCGTGCATCACATGTTGGGCGGCATCCGGCATCTGATCTGGGATACCGGGCGCGGCTTCG
>VAZM01000158.1:460-2419 GCA_005883135.1 Alphaproteobacteria bacterium | reverse complement strand
GTCGGTTCCATCAGCCTGACCATCGTGATCTGGATCGTCGGCTATCTGTTCATCGGAGGGCCGCGCTGATGGCGTTCCGCGACATGAGCACGCCGCTCAAACACGTCCGCGGCCTCGGACCTGCCAAGTCCGGCACCGAACAGTTCTGGCGCCAGCGCCTGACCGCGATCGCCAACGTGCCCCTCGTCATCGCTTTCGTCCTCATCGTGGTTGCGTTGCTCGGACGCAATCATGCCGCCGTGGTGCAGATTCTCGGCTCACCGCTCATCGCCATCATCATGCTGTTGTTCATCATCTCGGTGACGACGCATATGCGTATCGGCATGCAGGTTATCATCGAGGACTACGTGCATGACGAGGCGAGGAAATTCATCCTGCTGATTGCCAACACCTTCTTCGCCGTCGCCGTAGGGCTCGCCTCGGCCTTCGCCATCCTCATGCTCAGCTTCAAGGTGTGACCCGTGGCTATCAACGGCGGATCGAATGGCAAGGGACCGGCGGTCAACGGCCGCGCCTATCCGATCGAGGACCACGACTATGACGTGGTCGTGGTCGGCGCCGGCGGCGCCGGATTGCGCGCGGTGGTCGGCTGCGGCGAGGCGGGTTTGCGCACCGCCTGCATCACCAAGGTGTTCCCGACCCGCTCGCATACCGTTGCGGCGCAAGGGGGCATCGCCGCCGCGCTCGGCAATATGGGCGAGGATGATTGGCGCTGGCACATGTACGACACGGTCAAGGGCGCCGACTGGCTCGGTGACCAGGATGCCATCGAGTACATGTGCCGCAGTGCGCCGCAGGCGGTGTACGAGTTGGAACATTGGGGGCTGCCGTTCTCGCGCCGGGACGACGGAAAGATTTATCAGCGTCCCTTCGGCGGCATGACCACGCATTACGGCAAGGGCATCGCGCAACGCACCTGCGCCGCGGCCGATCGCACTGGCCACGCCATGCTGCATACCATGTACGGGCAGGCGCTGCGCCACGCCGCCGAGTTCTTTATCGAGTTCTTCGCCATCGACCTGATCGTGGATGACGAGGGCCGTTGCCGCGGCGTGGTCGCGATCAAGCTCGACGACGGCTCGATCCATCGTTTCAGCGCGCATATGACGATCCTCGCGACCGGGGGTTACGGCCGAGCCTACTTCTCCTGTACCTCGGCGCATACTTGTACTGGCGACGGCAACGCCATGGTGTTGCGCGCCGGGCTACCGCTGCAGGATATGGAGTTCGTGCAGTTCCACCCGACCGGAATTTACGGCGCGGGCTGCCTGATCACCGAAGGCGCGCGTGGGGAGGGCGCCTATCTCGTCAATTCGGAAGGCGAGCGCTTCATGGAGCGCTATGCGCCGTCCGCCAAGGATCTCGCATCACGCGACGTCGTCTCGCGCGCGATGACCATCGAGATCCGCGAAGGGCGTGGGGTCGGCAAGCATAAGGATCACATCTATCTGCACCTCGACCATCTCGACCCCGAGGTGCTGCACGAGCGGCTGCCCGGCATTTCCGAATCGGCGCGCATCTTCGCTGGGGTGGACGTCACGACCGATCCGATTCCGATCGTTCCGACGGTGCACTACAACATGGGCGGCATCCCGACCAACTACCACGGCGAGGCGCTGACCAAAAAGAACGGCAACGACGACTTCGCGGTGCCCGGTCTGATGTCGCTCGGGGAGGCGGCTTGCGTCTCGGTGCACGGCGCCAATCGTCTCGGCTCAAATTCGCTGATCGACCTTGTCGTGTTCGGCCGCGCGGCCGCCGCGCGCTGCGCCGAGGTTCTGCGTCCGGGCGAAAGCCATCCCGATTTGCCGAAGGACTCCGCCGAGCGCGCGCTGGCGCGGCTCGACAAGTTCCGCCACGCCGCGGGAACGACGGCGACGGCGCAGCTACGGCTGAAAATGCAGAAGGTGATGCAGAACAATTGCGCGGTATTTCGCACCGCCGAGGTCCTGGAAGAGG
>VAZM01000158.1:0-438 GCA_005883135.1 Alphaproteobacteria bacterium | reverse complement strand
CGTCGCCGACATCAGGGTTACGGACCGCTCGCTGATCTGGAACTCGGATCTCATCGAGACACTGGAATTCGACAATTTGATTGCCCAGGCGGTCGTCACGATGGAATCCGCAAAGAACCGCACCGAGAGCCGCGGCGCGCACGCGCGCGAGGACTTCCCGGAGCGCGACGACAAGAACTGGATGAAGCACACGCTGGCCTGGCTCGATGCCAATGGCAAGGTCACCCTCGACTATCGGCCGGTGCACGCCTACACGCTCACCAACGAGGTGGCGTATATCGAACCGCGCAAGCGCGTGTATTAGGGACGAGGGCAGAAGTTTACATGGTTCAATTCACGCTGCCGAAGAACTCCAAGGTCACCGACGGCAAGAGCTGGACGGCCCCCGCGGGCGCGCACGACATGCGCGAATATCGCATCTACCGCTGGAATCCGGAC
>VAZM01000157.1 GCA_005883135.1 Alphaproteobacteria bacterium | reverse complement strand
CGGTCCCTCGGGCATTTCGAGGCGCCAATGCGCGTTGACGCGGCGAAGCGGGCGCGCATCACCGCGCATCATCACGCCGCCGAGCGCGCAAAACCGCGCGGCATAAGCCTGGGTCACGGCCAGCGGGTTGGTCACGCTCGCCGCGCGTTCCCAGTACACGGCGTGACGAAACACCGGAGCGAGGCTCGGCTCGAGCTCGCGCGCCCCATCCGCATCGAGCGCCCGGTGGGGAATGCCGAACTCCTGCGCCAGCGCGAGCTCGCGCTTGAGCGCCTCGAATGCGCGGCGGCTGCGATAGAGCTTGAGCCAGCCCTGCTTGCGCAAGAAACGCGTCGCCCCGGCTTCCGCGAGCAGCGCCTCGTGCTCCGCCAGCGCGTGTGCGAACAGCGGGCGTATCAGCCGCGCCGTTTCGATCAGCCGCTGCGGCCGCGAGGCGGCGCGAAATTGCATGAGCCAGGGCGCGACCTGCGGCAGGAAGCTCAAGTGATAATTGGCTTCCGGCGCGCGCTTGAGCGCCACCCGCAACAGCGCGCTCGGATCGGACGGGAACGCGGGCGGAAAGATGGTGTTGCCTTCGATCACGCCGGCATTGCCGTAAGAGGTCTCTTCGCCCGGCGCGCGGCGATCGACGAGCGCAACGGCGAGGCCGCGCTTGGCGAGGTGGAGCGCGATCGAGGTGCCGACAATGCCGGCGCCGAGCACGATGGCATCGCGGCGCGCCATTCCTTATTCCTTCCCAAACATTGCGCCGCCCGCGCGCACGCGGGCGGCTCCACGGCCGACGAATTCTCTGCCGGCTATAGCATATGGGTGCACGCCGGTCGCGGCGACAAGGCCGCTCGACGCCTTGAATCACGGGACCGGTGCGTTGCCGCTATCGGCGCGTCATGTTAGGCGAACACCATCGCGGAGGAAAACATGCCGCAGCAGCTCATCATCGCCCCGTCGATCTTGGCCGCCGACTTCGCCAAGCTCGGCGAGGAAGTGCGCGCGGTCGAGGCCGCCGGCGCCGACTGGATCCACGTCGACGTGATGGACGGCCATTTCGTGCCCAATATCACGATCGGTCCCGACGTGGTGAAGGCGCTGCGCCCGCTCAGCAAGAAATGGTTCGACGTGCACCTGATGATCGCGCCCTGCGATCCCTACCTCGAGGCTTTCGCCAAGGCCGGCGCCGACAGCATCACGATCCACGTGGAGGCGGGTGCGCACGTGCACCGCTCGCTGCAGGCGATCCGGGCGCTTGGCAAGAAGGCCGGGGTCGCGATCAATCCCGGCACGCCGGAGAGCGCGATCGAGCCGGTGATCGACCTCGTCGACCTCATCCTGGTAATGTCGGTCAATCCCGGCTTCGGCGGGCAAAGCTTCATTCGCTCCGCGGCGGAAAAGGTCTCGCGGCTGCGCGCGCGCACCCAGGGCCGAGCGATCGACATCGAGGTCGACGGCGGCATCACCGCCGACAACGCGGTGATGGTGGCGCGCGCCGGCGCCAACGTGCTGGTCGCGGGCTCGGCGGTGTTCAAGGGCGGCGATCCCAACGAGTATCGCGCCAATATCAGCGCCATCCGTAACGCCGCGGCGCTCGCGCGTGGAGAGGCGGCCTAATGGGCGTTCTTATCGAGGGGACCTGGCGGGACGGCGAGCTTCCGGAGGAAACCGGGACCGGCGGCGATTTCCGCCGCGCCGATAGCCGTTTCCGCGGCCGCATCACCGCCGACGGCTCCTCCGGCTTCAAGGCGGAGGCGGGGCGCTACCATCTCTACGTCGCGCACGGCTGTCCGTGGGCGCATCGCACGCTGATCTACCGCACGATCAAGAACCTCAAGGACGCGATCAGCGTCGCCTACGCGATCCCCGGACTGCGGCAGCAGGGCTGGACCTTCGAAGACGATCCGGCCTTCCCGGACTGCACACCCGATACGGTCAACGGCTTCCGTTATCTGCACCAGGCCTATACCGCGAGCGATCCCCGCTACACCGGCAAGATCACCGTGCCGACGCTATGGGACAAAAAGACCGGGCGGATCGTCAACAACGAGTCCTCGGAAATCATCCGCATGTTGAACAGCGAGTTCGCCGCCGTCGCTGGCGACGGCACGGACTTTTACCCGCAGCCGTTGCGCGCCGAGATCGATCGCCTCAACGAGACGATCTATGCGAACGTGAACAACGGCGTCTACCGCTGCGGCTTCGCCAAGTCGCAAGCCGCCTACGAGGCCGCCTACGACGCGCTGTTCGCCACGCTCGACGAGCTCGACGCGCGGCTTTCGCGCCGGCGCTATCTGCTAGGCGCTACGCTCACCGAGGCCGATTGGCGGCTCTTTCCCACGCTGGTGCGCTTCGACGTCGCCTATTTCTCCCTCTTTCGCTGCAACAAGCAGCGGATCGCCGACTATGCCAATCTCGCAAACTACATGCGCGAGCTTTATCAGATGCCGGGCATCGCCCAGACGGTGAAGGCGCGCTATTACGTGATCAATTATTGGTCGATTGCGCGCATCAATCCGAGCGGCGTCGTTCCCAAGGGCACGCCGGTCGATTACACGGCCCCGCACGATCGCGCGCGGCTCGCGGGCGAGTAGCGGGTCCTTCCAAATCGCCCGACATCCCGCATTCGGGCAGACCGGGCGGAACCCGGATCGAGGCTAAAGAATACCACCGGGGCTGAGCCATCCCCCTACCGGAACTGCCGGCAAAATCGTCCATTTGCCTTATTGTTCACGCCATCGATCGTTAAGCGACGGCTGAGGGAATTACCCGTCAGGGGGCAGCCGATGATCGACCGATTTGGAGATATTGCGCGCACTTTGGTGGCCGTTCTGTTGCTGGGCATGGCCGGTGCTGCCGCCCAAACCGCACAGTCGCCGACATCGCCAAATCCCGCAGCCGCGTCGCAAGCGCCCTCCGTTCCAACTGCTGCTGCCCAGCCGGCAGCTCCCGCCGGTCCAAAGATTAACATCGCTGAGATCACCGCGCGCGCGAACCGGGACGTCGGCGTCAACATCGAGACGGCAATTAAGGGATGGCAACACGAACTTGACCGTCTGGAGAGCGCGCTCCAAAAGCCACGCCTGCGCTATTCGGAGCTAAACGAACGTCGCGATGAGCTACAGCGCCTCCGCGCCGAGATCGACGATTTCTCGAAACGGCTCGGGCCCCCGCTCGCGGCCGCAAAGGATCAGGTGGCTCTGCTCGGACCGGCGCCGGCCGCTGGTCAACCGCCAGAGCCTGAACAAGCTGCCCTCAATCGGGCCGAACTCAACTACCTCTTCGGGCTCTTATCGGCGGGTCAAGCCGCCGCCCCCTCTGCCAATCTGCGGATCGACCAGCTCATCAACACGATCCAGGACATTCGCCGAAAGAATTTTACGACCAGCCTGTTCCAGCCCGTCCCGGGCATCTACTCGTACCAGACTTGGGCAAAGTTGCCGGACTACGTGCCCTCCGCGACGAACCGAATTCGCGGCATCGTGACCGATTGGTGGGACAATGTCCGCGATCAGGATGAGATATTGCTGATTGCGTTTGAAGCTTTGCTGCTCTGGGTGGTGTTGACACTTGCGGCGTGGCACGGCGTGCGCCGACTGCGCCGCTGGCGACACGAGGGCGAGCCGCCCTTCTGGCGGCGGGCGTCATCGGCGGCCGGCGTCATATTGCTCCGGATATTACCGGTCGTGGCGCCAATCATATTCCTGTACGGCATGATCGCCGAGGCGCACGCGCTGCCCGAACGCGTCGACTGGATTTTTTACTCGACCGCGCAATCGATCATCATCATTTTCGCGGTTAATGCGCTTGTCACCACGGTGTTCGCACCGAGGTCATCGCAGTGGCGGTTGATGCCCGCTTCCGATCGTGCCGCTGCACGCATTTGCGGCCTCGTCCTGACACTTGCGATTGTTTACGGCGTTACGACGTTGATTTACGTCGTCACCCGACTTGCGCAGGCCCCGTTCGCGCTGACCGTGGCGGTCGCGTTTCCGTCAAGCCTACTCCTTGCCGGAATCGTCGTCGCCATCCTTCTGACCCGGCTGGACGCGCGGCATCCGGACGGAATGCCATCGCTGCGATGGCTCACCGCGCTGCGCATCCCCATTTGGATCACAGTCGCGGCGATCGTTGTGTGCGCACTTGGCGGTTACCTTGCGCTCTCCCGCTTCCTGGCGCAGCAGCTGATCGTCACCGGCTCCATTCTGGCGCTCGTCTATCTGCTGATGCTGTGGGTGGATGGCTTCGTGCAGGGCCTGGGTGACGACAGCACCGCGACGGGCCGTTGGCTCAAAAAAAGAGCGGGTCTAGAAAAACAGCGTCGTGAACAGCTCGTACTGCCCATCGGCCTGTTCCTCAAGTTTGCGGTCGTCGTGCTGTCGGTACCCCTCATCTTGCTGCAGTGGGGTTACAGGTGGCCCGACATCTACGACTGGTATAGTCAGCTCTTCTTCGGCTTCCGTGTTGGCAACACGCAAATATCGGTTGCCGTTCTGCTCGCTTCGATCATCGTGTTCGGACTGGCTTATGGCGCCGCGCGGCTGTTCCAGAGCTGGCTCGACGCGCGAATCCTCAAGCCGGCGGGGATTTCTGGCGGGGTGCGGGACTCGATCCGTATCGGCGTGGGCTACATCGGCATCGTGATCGCGGCGCTAGCTGCGTTGTCCTATGCGGGCTTCAATCTTTCCAATCTGGCCATCCTGGCTGGGGCGTTCTCCGTCGGTATCGGTTTTGGCCTGCAGACCGTGGTCAACAATTTCGTGTCTGGCCTGATCCTCTTGGCGGAGCGGCCGGTAAAGGTTGGTGACTTGGTAGTTGTCGGTGGCGAAGAGGGCTATGTGCGCAAAATCAGCGTTCGTTCGACCGAGGTCGAGACCTCCGAGCGAGCCCGCGTTCTCATTCCGAATTCTTATTTCATCACCGAAAAGGTGAAGAATTGGACGCTTCGAGACAATACCCGCCGCATTGTGATCCCCATCAGCGTGGGCTACGGCTGCGATGCACGGAAGGTCAGGGCGACTCTTCTCAAGGTCGCGCAAGACAATCCCAATGTCATGACGATGCCCGCGCCTTCCGTCGATTTTGATTTCGGCGCAGACACTCTCAACTTCAAACTCTACGTATTTGTCGACGACCTCGACAAAGGTGGCAGCACGAGCACGGAACTGCGATTCGCCATCCTCGATGCCTTCAACGAATCCGGCATCGCCATGCCGTTTCAACAGAAGCAGGCGGAGGTCACATCGCAGAACCTGGATTGGCTGCGTGAGGCGGCCGCCGAATATATGTCCGGCTCCAAAGGAACCGGTTCGGGGAACGGCAAGGCACCTGGCACCAGGAAACAAGCCAGTCCCGCCGCCTAAGCCGCTTCGGGGATCTTAACGACTGATCCTCGTCAAGCTGATCTCGGCTGGTGGCGATCGAATGCAATTTGACGATATGAAGATAAGGGTCATTTGACCTACGCGGCGGCGATTCTACCCCCCGGCGCTGCCTCTGGCCGGATCATGGTCATGGTCCAAGCCATCGCATAACCGGAGACAGCTTATGCGGATGACTTACGAATCGATGATGCTTTTTGCCGAGACTTGGATCGCTGCCTGGAATCGGCGCGACGTTGACGCCGTGCTGGCGCATTTCGCCGACGACGCGGAGTTCGTGAGCCCGGCCGCGCACAAGTTCGTCGGGCATTCGGTGCTTCGAAACAGAAAAGAGATTGGGGACTACTGGCGGACGGCGCTCGCTCGCATCTCGACTTTGGAATTCAAGCTCGATCACGCGAGCTGGGACGAGCGCCGGCGCGAATTGAACGTCGTTTATGAGGCCAATCTCAACGGTGAGCGCAAACGCGCCTGCGAGATCATGCAGTTTGCGCCCGAAGGACGACAGATCAGAGGCGAGGCGCTCTATGGGGCGGCCGTCTGAATCAGGTGCGCCCCTCCACAAACAGACATACTGTTACAAATTCGATAGGTCGTCGCCAGCAACGTCTTGCCGGAGCCGGTTGGTCCGATCAGCAGGATGTTGGACTTGGCGAGCTCGACGTCGCTGTGCGTGGTCTGGTGGTCGAGGCGCTTGTAGTGATTGTGAACCGCGACCGAGAGCACCTTCTTGGCATGATCCTGACCGATGACGTAGTCGTCGAGAACCTTGCGGATCTCCTCGGGGGGGCGGAACGACACACGCCCCGCCCCTCATCAACTATCGAGGAAGGTTCTGAGAATCCTCGACCGGCTCGGGTGCCTCAGCTTCCTTAGCGCCTTGGCCTCGATCTGGCGGATGCGCTCGCGTGTGACCGAGTATTGCAGGCCGACCTCTTCCAGCGTGTGGTCCTTGTTCATCCCGATGCCGAAACGCAGGCGCAGAACGCGCTCTTCGCGCGGCGTGAGCTGGGAAAGCGTGCGCGTCGTGGTCTCGCGCAGGCTCGACTGGATGACGGCGTCGAGGGGCAGGAGTGTGTTCTGGTCCTCGATGAAATCGCCGAGATGGGAATCCTCCTCGTCGCCGACGGGCGTCTCCAGCGACAGCGGCTCCCTGACGATCTTGAGCACTCTGCGCACCTTCTCGAGCGGCATGCCGACCTTTTCGGCAAGCTCCTCGGGCGTGGGCTCGCGGCCGATCTCGTTGATGAGCAGCCGCCTCGTACGCGCGACCTTGGAGATGGCATCCATCATATGCACTGGGATGCGGATGGTGCGCGCCTGGTCGGCGATCGAGCGCGTGATTGCCTGCCGGATCCACCAGGTGGCATACGTCGAGAACTTGTAGCCGCGGCGGTACTCGAACTTATCGACTGCCTTCATCAAGCCGATATTGCCTTCCTGGATCAGGTCGAGGAATTGCAGGCCGCGGTAGATGTATTTCTTGGCGATCGACATGACGAGGCGCAGATTCGCCTCCACCATCTCCTTCTTGGCCTGGTGCGCCTCGCGGTCGCCCTTCTGCACCATCTGCACGATCTTGCGGAACTCACCGATCTCGAGCCCGGTCTCGCCGGCGAGCACCTGGATTTCATGGCGGTGCTGCTTGACCTTGTCCTTGTCCCGCGCGACGAGGCTCTTCCAGCCTTTTGCGCTCAGTTTGGACACGCGGTTGAGCCAGAGCGGATCGAGCTCGGAGCCCTGGTAGTTCTTGAGAAAATCCTCGCGCGCGACCCCGTGGCCCTCGGCGAGCCGCATGAGACGGCCCTCGTAGCCGACGAGCCGCTTGTTGATGTCGTAAAGCTGCTCGACCAGCGCGTCGATGCGCGCCTGGTTGAGCCGCAGCGACTTCACCTCGCTGATGATCTCGTCCTTGAGCTTCTTGTAGCGGCGCTCCTGCGCCGGCGAGAGCGAATCGTTGCGCAGCTTGTTCTGGATGTCTTGGTCCTGCAGACGGCGCAGCCGCTTGTAGGCGTCGGCGACCTTGTCGAAGGTCTCGATCACCTTGGGCTTGAGCTCGGCTTCGATGGCCGCCATCGAGAGCGAACACGCCAGGTCGTCGTCAACGAAGTCGCCTTCGTCCGGCGTGGCGCGCCCTTCCTCGTCATCATTTGCAACATTGCCCCGCTCGGGCGCGCGTTTGAACGGAGTCGCCTCCCCGGGGGTGGCAGGCGGTGCCGGCATCGGCGTTGGCACCAAGACGGCGGGAGCAGTCGACGCTCCCGCCGCGACAATGGACTGGCCGTCGCCGCCGATCACCGGCCCCGGCATTGCCTTGGCGTCGGGACCGGCATAGGTCGCCTCAAGATCGATGATGTCGCGCAGGAAGCCTTTGCCCTCATTGAGCTCGTCGCGCCAAATGATGATGGCCTGAAAGGTCAGCGGGCTTTCGCATAGCCCGGCGATCATCGCCTCGCGGCCGGCCTCGATGCGCTTGGCGATGGCGATCTCGCCCTCGCGCGAAAGCAGCTCCACCGAGCCCATTTCGCGCAGATACATGCGCACGGGGTCGTCGGTGCGTTCGGTCGGCTCCTTGGTCTCGGACTTGGCGGGGACCTTCTGCCGGACTTCAACGAGCTCGCCGCCCTCGCTCTCGCCCTCTTCGTCGGCCTCTTCGCGCGACTCCTCGCCCTCTTCGCTCGTCTCCTCGGTCTCGACCACGTTCACGCCCATCTCGCTGAACATGGCCAAGACGTCCTCGATCTGCTCGGAATTGACCTCCTCGGAGGGCAATACCGAGTTGATCTGGTCATGGGTGACGTAGCCGCGCTCCTTGGCCGAGCGGATGAGCTTCTTGACCGCGGCGTTGGATAGATCAAGCAGTGGGCTGTCGGGGGCCGCCTCGGCTACGTCCTTTTCCGGCGCCTCTTCCTCCTGCGGCCTCGCCGTGATGCTGCTTCCCATGGGCCTCCAGCCGGCATTCGACCCGCGCCGGATCGCGGTCTGGTGGCGTAGGCGATGGCCAAAAGGAGCGGCCGCGCCTACCTAAAAGCTCACGCCGCTGATAATAGCGCGTCAGCGACGCCGAAACTGGTGGCGCAGGGGCGCACGCGGGACCGTCCCGGAACGCTCGTCTTTATGACGGAACACCAGGCGGCCCTTGTGAAGGTCATATGGCGACATTTCGATGGTGACGCGATCGCCGGCCAGCGCCTTGATCCGGTTCTTCTTCATCTTGCCGGCCGTGTAAGCCACGACTTCGTAGCCGGCGTCGAGCTGAACCCGATAGCGCGCGTCCGGCAAGATCTCGGTGACGACCCCTTCGAACTGGATAAGTTCTTCCTTGGTCATCTTTTTATCTATTCCAAATTGCCGTCCTCACCGCGGCGAGAGTTATGGCAGGACCGAAACCTCACGATGCAGGAAAGCGACGGCGGCAAGTCCGTTTGCAGCCT
>VAZM01000156.1:1760-13201 GCA_005883135.1 Alphaproteobacteria bacterium | reverse complement strand
GCCGGCTCGATGCGGTTTTCGATATTCGGCAATTCCTCGCCGAACGCGCCGATGCGGGTCAGTCCGCGCGCGGCGCGTTTCATGAAGGCGGCGAGATCAGGACCGAACAGGTCGAGCCGAGCATTGGCGAACCCGCCCAGGTCGCTCGTCTTGAGTGCGGAACCCGCAACAATGAAGGAACTGCCGAACGCGCCTTTCTGGCTCGTCTTGCCGTAGCGATCGTAAGACATCAGCTGGGCGCCCGTAGTGCCCATGTAACTCTGGATATCCTCGTCGAACAGCGCCCAGGTGCCCGAGGAGAAATGCGCCATCATGTATTTGCCGAGGAGGCCGCTGGAATTCGCGAGCCCCTTGGGGTGCTTGTCGGTTGCGGAGTTGAAGAGGAGGCGCGGGTTCTGCGCCGACCAGGCCGCGAGCACGACGACGCTCGCCTCCTGCACCTGGCGCTCTTTTTTGGCGTCGTAATACTCAACGCCAGTCACCTTGTTGCCCTGCGCGTTCGTCAGGACGCGGGTGACGGTCGAAAGCGGACGTACCTCCGCACCCGCCTTCTTCGCGTCGCCAAGATAGGTGACCAACGGATTGGCGAGTGCGCCGGTGGGGCAGCCGACGTGGCACCAGCCATCGTAGATGCAAGGCGGCCGGCCTTTGTACTCGGTCGAGTTCATGGCAACCGCAGCCGGGACCATGCGGATGCCGGCCGCCTCGAAACCCTTGAGCCAGACTTCGCCACTTCGGAACGTCTTCATCGGCGGCATCGGATAAGGTGCCCCTGCCGGCCGCCAGATTTCTTCCGCTTTGGCGTCGCCCGACACGCCGACATCTTGCGCCACCTTGTCGTAGTAGGGCGCGACATCCTGGTAGGCGATCGGCCAATCGAGCGCGCGGCCGTGCTCGCTCTTGATCTTGAAGTCGTTCGGCAGGAGCCGCGGGAAGTTGGCGAAATAGTGCAGCGCCGCTCCGCCGACGCCCCATCCTGCCTGGTAGACATAGCCGAACGGGTTCTTGCCTTCGAGCAGGAACGGGCCGCTCGCCGGCTTGATCCGCCGCCCCCAGAAATCGGAGCTGATGAGATCGCTCAGCTGCCAGTCCGGTCCCTGCTCCAGGATCACGACCTTCTTGCCGGCTTTCGCCAGCACGGCGGCAAAGACCGAGCCCGACGCACCCGCGCCGATGATGACGGCATCGACTTTTTCGTTTGCCATGTCACCACCTCTTGGTCGGCGCGATGTGGGGCATGTAGGGAATGCCGAGGGCGGCATACCCGTCCATGGTGCCGTAGACGACGTCGACGGCATCGCTGCGCAGCACCAGATAGACGAATGGTCCGGGCGGGCCTTGCCAGCCCTCGACCTTGTTCTGGCGCATGCTGTCGACAAAGTTGCGCTGCTCGACTTCGCTCAATTCAGCGAAGGGCCGGCCGTTGTTGAGCCCTTGGCTGGCACGGTCGATCGCACCCAACGCAGCGCGATAGAAATTCGCATAGGGCGGGCGCACGTTGAGGATGCGCGCCTCGAGCAGCGCCTCCTCCGCCGGGATCGATATCTGTTGATCAACGAAATGAGATATGCCCGCTTGGCGCGCGCCCGGGACCAGCGTCTCGCCCAGCGCGTCGAGGGTGGCGGCCTGCGCGGCCGTAAGCGTCCGCAGCGCAACCCCCTGCGCCCGCGCCGCGCGCGGCGTGAGCAGAACCTCGGCACCGCCGACCGTGAACGCCAGCGCGCCGATTGCCGCGCCCTTGATCAGGGCGCGCCGTTCGATGTCGTGCATGATCTCCTCCCCCGGCGCCCACATCGGGCGCGTTATCGTCGCCAGCGGTCCGTCCCGGGAAAGACGGCGGCTGTCTTTTCACTGTAAAAATTCAACTCCTGTTTAGGAATTGAATCAAGCAGCAAGGTTGCCCCGACAGAGCCCGCCGGGACGCCGGTGACATACGCCTGGCAGATTCACTTCTCCGGCAGCGCCAGCCTAATGTGCAGCTCGCGCAGCTGCTTGGGCGAGACCTCCGAGGGCGCCCCCATCATGAGATCCTCGGCGCGCTGGTTCATCGGAAAGAGCACCACTTCGCGCAGGTTCTCTTCCCCGCACAGCAACATCACGATGCGGTCGATGCCGGGCGCGATGCCGCCGTGCGGCGGTGCGCCGAGCGAGAGCGCGCGCAGCATGCCGCCGAACTTCTGCTCGAGGACGTTCTCGTCGTAGCCGGCAATGGCAAACGCCTTGCGCATGATGTCGGGACGATGATTGCGGATGGCGCCGGAGGAGAGCTCCACCCCGTTGCAGACGATGTCGTACTGGATCGCCTTGATCGACAAAATCCGCTCGCGATCGGCCGGATCGAGCGCGAGGAATTCTTCCGGCGACATGTTGGGCATGGAGAACGGGTTGTGCGAGAAGTCGATTCGCTTCTCCTCCTCGTTCCATTCGTACATGGGAAAATCGACGATCCAGCAGAACTCGAAGCGGTCCTTGTCGATCAGCCCGAGCTCCTCGCCGATCTTCGCCCGCGCGGCACCCGCGAGCTTGGCCGCCGCCGCCGGCTTGTCGGCGGCAAAAAACAGGCAATCGCCTGAGCCGATACCACCCTTGGCGCGAAGCGCCTGCTGAACATCCGGCGGCACGAATTTGGCGATCGGACCTTTGCCCTCCTCGCCCTCCCATACGATATATCCGAGCCCCGCCGCGCCCATGTCCGAGCGCGCCCATTCGACGAGCTTGTCGAACCAGGACCGCGGCTGGCGAGCCGCGCCTGGCGCCGGAATCGCGCGGACGACGCCGCCGGCCTTGATCACGTTTCGGAAAGCGTTGAACGTAACGCTCGCCTCGCTGAACTCTTTCGTCACATCGGCGATCACCAACGGATTGCGCAGATCCGGCTTGTCCGATCCGTATTTCAGCATCGCCTCTTGATACGGAACGAGCGGAAATTTCGGGGACACCGGCTTGCCGGCAGCAAATTCCTCGAACACGCCGCGCATCACCGGCTCGACCGCATCGAATACGTCCTGCTGGGTGACGAAACTCATTTCCAGATCGAGCTGATAAAATTCACCGGGAGAACGGTCCGCGCGCGCATCCTCATCGCGGAAGCAAGGCGCGATCTGGAAATAGCGGTCGAACCCGGCGATCATGATCAGCTGCTTGAACTGCTGCGGCGCCTGCGGCAGCGCGTAGAATTTTCCCGGATGCAGCCGCGAGGGTACGAGATAGTCGCGCGCGCCCTCAGGCGAGGACGCGGTCAGGATCGGCGTCTGAAATTCGATGAAGCCTTGGTCCTTCATGCGCCGACGGATCGAGTCGATCACATGGCCGCGCGTTACTATGTTTTGGTGCAGGCGCTCGCGGCGCAGATCGAGAAAGCGGTATTTCAGCCGGATGTCTTCCGGATATTCTTGGTCGCCGAACACCGGCATGGGCAATTCGCCGGCCGAGCCGAGCACCTCGATGTCGCTGACATAGACTTCGACGGCGCCGGTCGGCAGTTCCGGATTCTCGGTGCCGGCGGGACGCTCGCGCACCCTGCCGTCGACCCGCACCACCCATTCCGAGCGCAGCGTCTCGGCCGTTTTGAACGCCGGCGAGTCGGGGTCGGCCACCACTTGGGTGACGCCGTAGTGGTCGCGCAGATCGATGAACAACACGCCGCCATGATCGCGGATGCGATGGCACCAGCCGGAAAGGCGCACCTCCTTGCCGACGTCGCTTGCGCGCAAGGCGCCGCAGGTGTGGGTGCGATAGCGGTGCATGCCTTACCGATCCTTTATGCCGCGCGGAAAGGCACATGCGCGGGCTCGCTTGTCAAGAACGGGAAGGCTCGCGCGGGCGCGGCGCGCAAAGCGCGCGGGTTGATCGGCGCGCCCGTCGCGGCGAGGCCCGCAGCAGCGATGTTCGCGCTATTTTCCAGAGGGAATCCTCGATACCGTGCCGACTTGCTCCACCGTCGCGCCTGCGCGCGCGGGTGCAACAGCGCGCTGCCAATCGGGACCTCCAATCGCGCGCTCGAGAGGGCTCGAGAGGCGCGCCTCGGGGCCCGCGGCAATCCTCGCGGAGTCGAGCGAGCCGGCCACCATCACCGCGAGCGCAACGAGACTTGCGCCAATGAGCAGATTTCCGAGCATGGCACGTGCTCCGCTTGCCGACCGTTCGACCGTTGGTCGAACGCTTGCCGAGAAAGGTTCACCTCGATTGCCCGGCGTGCCGCAGCAAACCGATCGAAGCTCTCGACAGCGCACCGCTGATCTGCACACTCGGTGGCGTTGCGAGCAGAGATCATGAACGAGGCGAAACCGCCCAAGCCAGCGCCCATCGATGCGGCCGCGCGCATGACGACGGCCGAAGCGGCCGTGGGCGCGCTCATCGCCCATGGCATCGACACGATTTACGCGCTGCCGGGCGTGCACAACGACTCGCTGTTCGACGCGCTATTCAAGGCCGGCGACCGCATCCGCACCATTCACACGCGGCACGAACAGGGTGCGGCCTATCTCGCCCTCGGCGCGGCGCTGGCGACCGGCAACCCGCAGGTCTATTCGGTGGTGCCCGGACCCGGCTTGCTCAACTCCGCGGCCGCGCTGCTCACCGCCTACGGCATGAACGCACCGGTGCTGGCGCTGGTCGGGCAAATCCCGCAATCCGCGATCGGCCGCGGACTTGGGCACTTGCACGAGATTCGCGATCAGGCGGGGATCATCGCCCGTCTGGTCGATTTTTCCGCGCGCATTCGCGCGCCGGCGCAGGCGGCCGCGCTCGTCGCGCAAGCGCTACGCGCGATGCGAACCGGCCGGCCCGGTCCGGCCGTGCTGGAATGCGCCATCGATGTTTGGGGCCGCAGCGGCCTTGTCTCTGCGCCCGCGCCGATCACATCGGCGCCGCAGCAAACGATCGACGAAGACGCCGTCGCCCAGGCGGCCAAGCGGCTCGCCGGCGCCAAACGGCCGCTGATCGTCGCCGGCGGCGGCGCGCAAGACGCGGCGGCGGAGGTCGCCGAACTGTCGCGGCTCTTGCAAGCGCCGGTGCTCGCCTATCGGCGCGGTCGCGGCGTGCTCGACAGCCGCGATCCGTTAAGCGTCACACTGCCGCTCGGCCGCGAGCTGTGGGGCGAAGCCGACCTCGTGCTCGGCATCGGCACCCGGCTTTTTTACGGCTGCACGCAGTGGGGCATCGATGCCGATCTCGCCGTCATCCGCATCGATGCCGATCCCGAGGAGCCGGAAAGGTTCGCGCCGCCCGCGGCGGCGCTCATCGGTGACGCCAAGCCGATCTTGCGCCGGCTGATCGATGCGCTTCCCACCCATCACCGCCCCTCGCGCCGCGCCGAAATGGAGGCGCGCCAGGCGAAGATGCGCGGCCGCCTTGCCAAGCTCGCGCCACAGATCGCCTTGCTCGAAGCGATCCGCGCGGAGCTTCCCGAGGAGGGCGTCTTCGTCGACGAGGTCACGCAGATGGGTTTCGCCGCGCGGCTCCTGCTGCCGGTCTATAAGCCGCGAACCTTCCTTTCCCCCGGATATCAGGACAACCTGGGCTGGGGTTACGCCACCGCGCTCGGCGCGCAGCACGCGCGCGCCGATGTACCGGTGCTCTCGATTGCGGGTGACGGCGGGTTTCTCTTCACGTCCAACGAGCTTGCCACCGCCATCAGCCACCGCATCCCGTTGACCGTGGTCGTGTTCAACGACGGCGCCTTCGGCAACGTGCGGCGCACGCAAGAGGAGCAGTTCGGCAATCGCGTCATCGCCAGCGATCTCGCCAATCCCGATTTCGTGCGCTATGCGCAGAGCTTCGGCGCCGAAGCCGAACGCGCGCGCGATCCACAAGAGCTGCGGGCGGCGCTCAAACGCGCGTTCAAGCGGCGCGACGGGCCGAGTCTGATCGAAGTGCCGGTCTCGCAAATGCCCTCGCCCTGGGAATTCATCCACATGCCGCGCGTGCGCGGGCTTGGCTGAGCCGCAAGCCCGCTGGGCAAGACCGGGGCGGCCATGTTGATACCGCTCGCGGCGCCCGCTTGTGCCCCTGACAAAACGGGCCGGCTGCGCTATCTAGCGCTCATGCAGTCGATTACGACGACCATGGGACTCGCGGATGCTTGCGCGCGCATGGCCAGGCATCCGTTCGTAACGGTCGACACCGAATTCTTGCGCGAAAGCACCTACTACCCCCGGCTCTGCGTGGCGCAGATGGCGAGCCCCCAAGAGGCGGTCGTCATCGACGCGCTCGCCGACGGTATCGATTTCGCTGCCTTTTTTGCCCTGATGGCCAACGAGAACGTCACCAAGGTCTTCCACGCCGCCCGTCAGGATATCGAAATCTGCTGGCACGAAGCCGGCATTATCCCGTCCCCCATCGTCGACACGCAGGTTGCGGCCATGGTGCTGGGCTACGGCGATTCCATCTCCTACGACCAGCTCGTGCAACGAATCACCGGCGACAGCCTCGACAAGTCGCACCGCTTCACCGATTGGACGCGCCGGCCGCTGAGCGAGGCGCAGCTGGCCTATGCGACCTCCGACGTCACCCACCTGCGCGACGTCTATATCAAGCTCTCCGCCGACCTCGAGAAGCGCGGACGCAGCGACTGGATGCGCGAGGAGATGAAGGTCCTCACCTCCCCCGCAACCTACCGGTTCGAGCCCGAGCATGCTTGGGAGCGCCTGAAGACGCGGGTGCGCAAACCCAAGGAGCTCGCCGTTCTGATCGAGGTCGCCGCCTGGCGCGAGCGCGAGGCGCAGGAGCGCGACGTGCCGCGCGGTCGCGTCCTCAAGGATGACGTTGTCGCCGATATCGCGGTGCAGGCGCCAACGACGATCGAGCGTCTTGCGGCGCTGCGCTCGCTGCCGCGGGGGTTCGAACGCTCGAAATGGGGCGAGGCCATCGTCGAGGCGGTCAGCTGCGGGCTCGCGCGGGATCCGAAAACCCTTCCACGGTTCGACCGGCCCAGGCCGCCGGTCAACGGCCAGGCCACCGTGGAGCTGCTCAAGGTATTGCTGCGCATGACCGCGGAACGCCATGGGGTCGCTGCCAAGGTGATTGCAACCGTCGACGACCTCGACCGCATCGCCGCCGACGACACGGCCGATGTGCCGGCGCTCTCCGGTTGGCGGCGCGAGCTGTTCGGCAACAAAGCGCTCGCGCTCAAGCAGGGGCGGCTCTCGCTGGCCATCGAGAAGGGCCGGGTCGTGATGCTGGAGCGCGAGTGATACGCGGCACGGGACGCCACCATCAAACCAGCCATGATGGCGCCAGCATCGGGAGCCTCACGCTGGATTGAGGGAGCGGCGTGCGCCGGCGTCAGGAGCGACGCAGGCGCTACCAACTAGCCCGTATCCATCACCGGCTCGCGGCCGATGAGCCGCGCGAGTTGACGCAGCCGCACGAACACGCGTTCGCCGGCGAGCGCCTTGAAGCCGTTGTCGAAGCGCAACACCAAGCGGCCGCGCTCGACCACCATCGGTGTCCGCGGCAGCACACCGGTGGTCGACGCGGAAACGAGATAAGCGACGCGCAGTACCGCGCCGAGGACACGCTGGCGGAAGAAGACGGCGAGCGCGATGAACGTGCGGCCGGGATGGTCCACAGCGACGAATGCGGCGTTGGCAATAATGTTGAGCGATTGCTCGCCGCGGTAGTCAGGATGCGCCCGCCAGCCGATGTCGGCCAAAAGGCAGGCGACGTGGCGCAGCCGCCGCTCGTCCGCGGTCTCCTCGAGGCCGGACGACGCCATGAAGCGGTCGGTCCAGGCGATCAACTCCTCGCCGTGCGCGGGCGAGCGCGAGCGCAGCACGTTGAGCTCGCTCGCGGCCGCGATCAGCGGATCCTTGTCGCGCTCCTTGGCGTCGAGCATCGAATAGAGCAAGCCCTCGCGCACGCCGAGCGCCGAGATCACGATGTCCTTCGGCCGCGCAATCCGCACCAAATTTTCGAGCACGAGCGCGGCATAGGCCAAGAGCGGCCGCCGCGCGTCGGCCACCACCTCGATCTGCGACAGCATCTCGGGATCGACACGGTGCACGAGACTGGAGAACTCGAACGCCTCCCGCGCCGGCATCACATAGCCGTGCATCACGTGCAGCGGATAACCGGTCTGCCAGATGTGCAAGCGGGCGAACGCGCGCCAAGTGCCTCCGATCGCGTAGAAGGTGCGCCCCTTGCCCTGTTCGAGCAGCCCGGCGTCCTCAAGCGCCGCCCGCACGATCTTTTCCGCCTTCTTGAGCGACTTCGACGAAATGTCCTGCAGCGCCAACCCGCCCAGCGGCAGCGTCAAACCGGCCTTGATGCGCTGCCCCTGGACATCGGTCAGTTCGAGCGAGCCGCCGCCGAGATCGCCAACGATGCCGTCGGGCTTGTGGAACCCCGACACCACACCGAGCGCCGACAACTCCGCTTCGCGCTTGCCCGAGAGGACGTCGATCTTGACGCCGCAAATCTTTTCGGCATCGGCGACGAAAGTCTTGCCGTTCTTCGCCTCTCGACACGCCGCGGTCGCGATCACCCATAGCTGAGCGACCTCCATGCGGTCGCATAAGGCGCGAAAGCGCCGCAGCGCCGCATAGGCTTTCTCGATCGCGTCGGCGGCGAGAAGACCGGTGCTCTGCACCTCGCGTCCGAGCCCGGCCAGTACCTTTTCGTTGAAGATCGGCGTCGGGCTGCGCGTAAGCCCCTCGTAGACGACCAGTCGCACGGAATTCGAGCCGATGTCGATCACCCCGACCGGCGGCCCGTAATCGAGACGGCCTTGCGCGACATTCATGGCGAGACGACGCCGCTTACGAGCGGTCGAGACGGCGTATAAGGCTTCGCGGGGATGATTCCTTGAGCGATTTGCCACGGCCCGACAGACTCGGATTGGTCATGAAGTACTTGTGAGCATTGAAGGGTTCCTCCCCCTCGGCCGGTTTTAAGCGATTCGAGGAGCCGTCGGGTAGTAGTTTCCAGCTTTGTTCGTTGTCCTTGAGATTCGCCACCATGATTTGATCGAGCACTTGCTCGTGCACGGTGGGATTGAGAATCGGGCACAATACCTCGACGCGGCGGTCGAGATTGCGCGGCATCATGTCGGCGGAGGAGATGTACACGGCCGCCTTGGGATGCGGCAGCCCGTAGCCGGTGCCGAAGCAGTAGATGCGGCTGTGCTCGAGAAAGCGGCCGATGATCGATTTGACCCGGATGTTCTCCGACAGGCCGGGCAGGCCCGGCCGCAAACAGCAGATGCCGCGCACCACGAGCTCGACCGAAACCCCGGCGCGCGAGGCCTCATACAGCATGTCGATGACCTCGGGATCGACGAGGGCATTGTCCTTGATCCAGATCGCCGCCGGGCGACCGCCGCGCGCATGCGCGATTTCCTGCTCGATGTGCTCGCAGATGCGGTCGCGCAACGTGAGCGGCGAAACCGCCATGCGTTCGAGCGAGGCCGGCTCGGCGTAGCCGGTGACGTAATTGAAAATGTGGGCGACGTCGCGGGCAATCACCGGATCGGAAGTGAAGAACGACAGGTCGGTGTAGATACGGGCGGTGACCGGATGATAGTTGCCGGTGCCGACGTGGATATAGGACGCAAGCGCTCCACCTTCGCGCCGCACCACCATCGACAGCTTGGCGTGGGTCTTGAGCTCGATGAAGCCGTACACGACCTGCGCGCCGGCGCGCTCGAGCGCGCGCGACCAGCGGATATTCGCCTCCTCGTCGAAGCGCGCCTTGAGCTCGATCAGCGCGGTGACCGATTTTCCCGCTTCCGCCGCCTCGACGAGCGCCCGCACGATGGGAGATTCGGCGGATGTGCGGTAGAGCGTCTGCTTGATCGCGACCACGTCGGGGTCGCGCGCCGCCTGCTGCAGGAACTGGACCACCACGTCGAACGATTCGTAGGGATGATGGACGACGAGGTCCTTCTGACGAATCGCCGCGAAACAGTCGCCGGCGTGATCGCGAATGCGCTCCGGATAGCGCGGATTGTACGGCACGAATTCGAGATCGGGCCGATCGAGGCTCATGAGCTGGGAGAGCTCGTTGAGCGCGAGAACCCCGTCGACCAAGAAGATCTCATCATCGGCGCAGGCAAGCGCCCGCTGTACGAAACGGCGCAACTCCACCGGCATGGCGGCTTCGAGCTCGAGGCGGATCACCGATCCGCGCCGCCGGCGCTTGAGCACCGTCTCGAATTCACGCACCAGATCCTCTGCTTCTTCCTCGATCTCGACCTCGGAGTCGCGGATGACGCGGAAGGCGCCCTGCCCCTTCACCGCATAGCCGGGAAACAGGCGAGCGATGAAAAGCCCGATCACCTGCTCCAGCGTGATCACGCGGGCGGCCGCTACTCCCTCCGCGCTCGGCAGACGCACGAAACGGTCGATCTTGTTCGGCATGCGGATGAGCGCGTTCATCGCCTTGCCGTCGCTCGCGCGCGCAAGCTGCAGCGCAATGGTGAAACCGAGATTGGGAATGAACGGGAACGGATGCGCCGGGTCGATGGCGAGCGGCGTCAACAAAGGAAAGATTTGCCGGAGAAAATAATCCTCGAGCCAGGTCTTCTCCTTCTTGGTCACCTCCGGCCCTTCGACCAGCACGATTCCCTGCTCGGCCAGCATCTGCCGAAGCTCGCGCCAGCGTTTCTGCTGGTCGCTGGCGAGCGCGCCCACCGCCTCGGCGATGCGGGTGAGCTGTTCCGCCGGGGTGAGCCCGTCCGGGCTCTTGATCGTAATGCCGGCGCGCAGCTGCGCTTTGAGGCCGGCCACGCGCACCATGAAGAACTCGTCGAGATTGTTGGCGGAAATCGACAGAAACCGGACGCGCTCAAGCAAGGGTTGGGCGTCGTTCGAGGCCTCTTCGAGCACGCGGCGGTTGAATTGGAGCCATGACAACTCACGATTGATAAATCGTTCCGGGCTCGCCATGAAATCGACGGCCGCGCTCGGCTGGGGCGTGGCCGGCGCCACCGCCGCGCCGGCTTCTTCTTGCATGACAACGACTTGGCCGCGATCAGCCATGACCGAATGTTCTGATGATGAGGGGTCGCAATATCGCCGTCACCGGTGACGGCGCCATGACATAAGGCCCCGCCCGCGACGGGCCGTCAAGGCTCGCTCAGGCGCAGGAGCTCGGCGGCGAATGCCCTGGTTAACGGGCGCTTGCGGCGCATGGCTTCGGCATCGAGCCGCGCCACCACTGCGCGCGCGGCGCCGAAGGAGCGTTCGATCCGCCGCGCCAGGTAACCTATCAAGCCTTCATCCACCGCGAGTTGGCGGTCGGTGAACAGCTTGAGCAGCACCGCGCGCAAGAGCGCGTCGTCGGGCGGCGCCATGGCGATGAGGGGGAGCGCGTTGAGTCGGGAGGCAAGGTCGCGAATGGCGAACGCCACGGGTGCGGCACGCGCGGTGAGCAACACGAACGCATCCTGCTCGCGGGCGAGGTTGAGCAGGTGGAAGAGCGCCCTTTCGTCGACCGCCCCC
>VAZM01000156.1:484-1673 GCA_005883135.1 Alphaproteobacteria bacterium | reverse complement strand
AGCCGCGCGCCCGCGGCCTGCGCCCAGATGGCCGCGAGATGGCTCTTGCCCGAACCCTCCGGACCGGTGAGCACGACCGCACGGTGCGGCCAGTCCGGCCAGGCCTCGACCAGCGCAAGCGCTGCCGCGTTCGACGGGCCGCTCAAGAAATCCTCGCGCGCGAAGCTCTCCGCGTGGTCGAGCGCAAGGGCGAGTTGACGGGGGCGAACGGACATCAGCCAGGCTTGTCCCCTCGATAGAGGGGACTGGCGAAATATTGCCGCAGGCCGAAGCGCAACAGCACGGCGATCGCCGCACCCAGCGGCACCGCGATCAGAAGACCGACGAAGCCGAACAGATAACCGAACGCGAACATGGCGAAGATCAACCAGACCGGATGCAATCCCACCCGTTCGCCGACGAACTTGGGCGAGACGATGTTACCTTCGATGAACTGACCGACCAGGAAGATGCCAACGACGAGCGCGATCCGCTTCCAATCGGGCCAGAATTGCGCGATCGCCACGCTCGCCGCCACCATCAGGCCGGTCATCGATCCGATGTAGGGAACGAAGGTGATCACGCCGGCAAGCAGACCGATGAGCAGCCCGAAATCCAATCCCGCCAACATCAACGCGATGGCGTAGTAGCAGCCGAGCACCAGGCACACGCCGAATTGTCCGCGCAGGAAGCCGCCGATCGCCGCGTCGATCTCACCGGCGAGCTGGCGCACGGTCTCGCGCTGGCCCATGGGTATCCAGCTGTCGACCCTGGCGATCATCGGATGCCAGTCGCGGATCAGGTAAAAGGTCACGACCGGCATGACGATGAGCACGGATGCAAATGAGACGAGCGCCTTTCCGCCGGTCCACAAGGAGTAGGAAAAGCTGAGAAGCCACGAAGCCGCTTGGCTGACGAGGTCGGAAAAAGTCTTGTCCGACTCGGCGGTGCCGAGCCACTTCAACCAAGGCACGTCTGAGTCGACGATCAGTTCTTTGACCCGCTTGAAATACCCGGGAAGGTGGACGATCAAAGCCACGCCCTGCTGCAGCAGCAGCGGAACGAGCAGCACCATCAGCAAGATGAGCGAGATGACCAGCACGCCGACGATCAGCAGCGCGGCGAGGGTACGGTTCATGCCGAGGCGTTCCGCGCGGTCGCAAAGGGGCGCGAGCACGTAAGCGAGCGCAATACCGGCCACGAACGGAAG
>VAZM01000156.1:0-478 GCA_005883135.1 Alphaproteobacteria bacterium | reverse complement strand
GAAGGTCGCGACCCAGAACGCGAGCGGACGGCCGTAGACCATCGGATCACTCACGGGCATCTCGTGCGGTCAGGGGCCCATTTCGGCCGCGTTCATGTGGCGCACCCACTCGGCGACATAGAAGCCAATGGAAATCAAGGTCAAGGCCGCGACCAATGCCGTGAGCAACGCCACCGCAGTGGCGGCATCGAAATCGAAGCCGCGCGCGGCCAGGATCACGCAAGCGAGCGCAATCTGCGCAACCGTGTTCAGCTTGGAGACAAGAAGCGGCTTGAGCGGCATAGGCTTGTCCACCAGCCACGATAGGATCACGGCGCTGACGATCATGATGTCCCGCGAGACGACGAGAATGACCAACCAGCCGGGAACAGCCTCGGCGATGCCAAGCGCGACATAGATCGAGACCAGCATGGCCTTGTCGGCGAGCGGGTCGAGGTAGGCGCCGAGCTCGGTTGCCATGCCGAAACGTTTGGCGAGG
>VAZM01000093.1 GCA_005883135.1 Alphaproteobacteria bacterium | reverse complement strand
TCGTCGACAACCGCCCCGGCGCCAACGCCATCATCGGCATGGACGCCGGCGCCAAGGCCGCCCCCGACGGCTATACGCTCATCTACGCACCGGTGAGCGCAGTGACCACCAACGCCTTCATCTACAAGAAGCTCCCCTACGACACGTTCCGCGACTTCATCCCGATCACCCAGACCACCGCCAATCCGCTCGGCGCCGTGGTTAATCCTACCGCCGGCATCAAGTCGATCGCGGATCTCGTCGCGCGCGCGAAGGCGAGCCCCGCCGCGATCAACTACGGCTCGTTCGGCATCGGCAACATGACGCACCTCATGGGCGTGCTGCTGTCGCTCGCCGCCGACATCAAGATGACGCACGTGCCGTACCGGGGACAGACCCCGGCGATGACCGACGTGGTGGCGGGCCAGATTCCGCTCGCCTTCACCACCACGGCGGGGGTGGCGGATTTCGTCGAAACCGGAAAGCTCGATCTCATCGCCACGTTCGGTGAGACGCGCGACGAGCAGTTTCCCAACACGCCGACGGTCGTGGAATCCGGGTACCCAAGCGTGATCGTGGTGGGCTGGAGCGGGCTCGTGGCACCGGCCGGCGTGCCACCGCAGATCGTCGAGCGCATCTACGCCGGCATGGCCAAGGCGCTGGCCATGCCCGACGTCAAGGACGCCATCGCGCGCCAGGGATCGAAGGCGCTCAGCAGCAAGAGCCCGCAGGACTTCGCGCGCTACATCAAGTCGGAAGCGGAGAAATTCCACCCCGTCATCAAGGCTGCCGGGCTCGAAGGCTCGCAGTAGAAGCCATGTCCTCGGTCGAAAAGACGCATCGCTTCGGCCTGCTGACCCCCTCCTCCAACACGGTGCAGGAGCCGGAATTTTCCGCTGCGCTGCCGGCCGCCGTCTCGCTGCATACCGCGCGCGTCGCCTACCGCGACATCACCCCGCAAGAGCAGATGCGCTGCGTGCGCGAGCTCGAGAACGAGTGCCGCAAGCTCGCCGACGCCGAGGTCGACGTCGTCGTGTTCGCGGCGACCGCCCCGACCTTGGCCAACGGCAAGGGCTATGACCGCGAGCTGATCAAGCGCATGGAGGATGCCGCGGGCCGGCCGGCCACCACGGCGGCGACCGCCTTCGTCGACGCGCTGGCGCGGCTCGGCGTCACGCGCATCGCGATCGCCGCGCCGTGGAGCAAGACCATGGACGTCCCGATGGTGCGCTTCATGGAGGCGAGCGGCTTTACCGTGGTGAGCAGCGAAGTCGCCGGCTACGTGGCCGGCGTCGAACTCGGCCGCACCGGGGCGCAGGCGGCCTACGAGCTTGGGCGCCGCGCCGACCGGGGAGATGCCGAGGCCGTCATCATGCCGGGCGGCAACTGGCCGGCCATGAGCGTGGTCGAGCGGCTCGAACGCGAACTCGGCAAGCCCGTGCTCGCCAACAACGCGGTGAGCCTGTGGGCGGGCCTGCGCCTGCTCAAGCGCGGCGAGCCCATCGCCGGCCACGGCTTGCTGCTGCGCGAGCATTTGGCGGATTAACGGTTGTTGATGGGTTGAAGCACCGGAGGGCCACGCCGGTTGTGGCTGCCACCTAAAGCCGCGCACTCGGTGTACTCCCCTCCCCCTTGTGGGGAGGGGTTGGGGGTGGGGGTCGCGCGATGTTTTTCAGATGGCGCGACCAATATCCCCCGCACCACCCCCCTCCCCACCCCTCCCCCACAAGGGGGGAGGGAGCAGACCGAGTTCGCCGCTCGCGCCGATTTCATTTGCCATCAGGCGTCTATGACCGGCCGCGACGACGCATAGACAACAACGGAGCGAGCTAGCGCGATGAAAATCATCATTCCCGACGACTACCAGGACATGGTGGATCGGCTCGAATGCTTTGCGCTGATCCGAGGGCACGACGTCGTGCGCTACCGCGCGCCGGCGCGCGATCTGGGTGAGCTCGCCGAGCGCCTGCGCGACGCCGACGTCGTCGTCGCGATCCGCGAGCGCGTGGAATTTTCCCGCGCGCTGCTCGAGCGATTACCGCGGCTGAAGCTGATCGCGCTCGTCGGCCGCAACGCAAGGACGATCGATTTTCCCGCCTGCACCGAGCTCGGCATCGCGGTTGCCACCGGCGCGAGCAATTCACCGGTGGCCCCGGCCGAGCTTGCGCTCGCCTTGATGCTGGCGTCACGCCGTAACGTGGCCGTCGAGGCCGAGCGCATGCGGCGCCGAGAATGGCCCTCAACCCTGTCGCATCGGCTGCGCGGATCGACGCTCGGCATTTTCGGCCTCGGCGCCATCGGCGAGCTGGTGGCGCAAGGGGGCCGCGGGCTGGGAATGGAGGTTCTGGTCTGGGGGCAAAAATCATCCCTGGAGAAAGCCGCCGCCGCGGGCTACGCGCGCGCCGCCAGCAAAGCGGCGCTGTTCGAGCGCTCCGACGTGCTCTCGCTGCACGTGCGGCTCACGCCGCAGACGCGCGGCATCGTCGGCGCCGACGATCTCGACCGCATGAAATCGACGTCGCTCATCGTCAACACGGCACGCGCCGAGCTCATAGCGCCGGGAGCTTTGCTCGCCGCGCTGCGCAAGGGCCGGCCCGGCTACGCCGCCGTCGACGTGTACGAGCACGAGCCGGTCCTCGACCATCCGTTCCTGTCGATGCCGAACGTTCTCTGCACGCCGCATCTCGGCTGGGCGGAATGGGAAAATTTCGAACTCTATTTCCGCGAGGCGTTCGAGCAGATCGTCGCCTATGAACAAGGGCGCGCGTTGCGGCTCGCCAATCCGCAAGTGCGGGTGCGACCTCAATCTTAGAAACCCAGGTTGAGCGAAGCTACGCTTCTAAAATCAGAGCGTCATTGCCGGGCTTGACCCGGCAATCCATCCATCTTTGCAAAGAACCTCTTGCGAAAAGGATGGATGCGCTGATCTAGATTACCCTTCCGGCAGCGGGATAAACTCGGTCTCGTTCGGCACCGGGGCGAAGCGCCCCATCTTCCAGTCTTCCTTGGCCTGTTCGATCCGCTCCCGCCGCGAAGACACGAAATTCCACCAGATATAGCGCGGGCCCTCCAACGCGGCGCCGCCGAGGAGCATGAGCCGCGCGCGGCGCAATGCGCGCACCGTGATGCGGTCGCCGGGGCGGAAGATCAACAGCCGCGGCGCTTCGAACGAGTCGCCGGCGATGTCGACCTCGCCTTCGGCCACGTAGATCGCGCGCTCTTCCTGATCCGCATCAAGCGGCGCGCTCGCGCCGGGCGCGAGCACGACCTCGGCATAAAGCCATTGCGAGAGCATCCCGACCGGCGATGTCCTGCCGAAGGCCGTGCCGGCGATGACGCGCGCCCAAACGCCGCCGTCCTCGATCACCGGCAGGCTGCCGGCATCGAAATGCTGAAACGAGGGCTCCGTCTCCTCCTGCGCGCGCGGCAGCGCGATCCAGCTTTGAATGCCGAACATGCCCTCGCTCCCGCGCCGCGCGGCGGCCGGGCTGCGCTCGGAGTGGGCAATGCCGCGCCCGGCGGTCATGAGGTTCATCGCGCCGGGGGTGATCTCCAGCGCATTGCCCTCGCTGTCGCGGTGCATCACGCGGCCGTCGAACAGGTAGGTGACGGTGGCAAGCCCGATATGCGGGTGCGGCCGCACGTCGAGCCCCTGCCCGGCGATGAACTGAACCGGCCCCATCTGGTCGAAGAAGATGAACGGACCGACCATCTGCCGTTTGCCGTGCGGCAGCGCGCGGCGCACGGAGAAGCCGTCGCCCAGATCGCGCACGCGCGGAACGATGACGAGCTCGAGCGCATCGCAGGCGCGCTTGTCGCCGAGCACGGGGTCGGTTGACGGCATCCAGCTCATGGCAATCCTCCGTCCTACCCCAACCCTCTGCACCGAATTTGCGGCACGCTCACGCGATCACCGTTGCTTGATGAACGTGCCGTTGTTCAACTCGGTGAAGGCGTGCCGCAGCTCCGCTTGGGTGTTCATCACGATCGGGCCGTACCAGGCGACCGGCTCCTCGATCGGCTTGCCCGAGACCAAGAGAAAGCGGATCCCCTCCTCGCCGGCCTCGACCGTCACCTCGTCGCCGCGATCGAACAGCACCAGCGAGCGATTTCCCGTTCGCTCGCGGATGAGCGTTTCGCTCGCGCCCGCCGCGCGTTCCGTCAGCACGCCGAACGGCGCCGACGCCGAGCTGAAGGTTCCGGAGCCCTCGAACACATAGGCGAAGGCGTGCCGCTCGGTCTCGACCGGCAGGACCTTGCGCCGCAGCGGCGGCACCCACACGTCGAGATAGCGCGGGTCGGCGGCAACGCCCTCGACCGGACCGCGCCGGCCCCAGAACTCGCCGCACACGACGCGCACGCGCGCGCCGTCGTCGTCGACGATTTCCGGAATCTCGGCGGCCTTGATGTCCTGATAGCGCGGCGCCGTCATCTTCAGCGATGAGGGCAGGTTCGCCCACAGCTGGAAGCCGTGCATTCGCCCTTGAGGGTCGCCCTGCGGCATCTCCTGATGCAGGATTCCGCTCCCGGCCGTCATCCACTGCACGTCGCCGGCGCCGAGCGTGCCGCGGTTTCCCAGACTGTCGCCGTGATCGACGCTGCCCGCCAGCACGTAGGTGATGGTCTCGATGCCCCGGTGCGGATGCCAGGGAAATCCCGCGCGATAGTCGTCGGGGCGGTCGTTGCGAAAGTCGTCGAGCAGCAGAAAGGGATCGAACTCGCGCGTCTCGCCGAAGCCGTAGGCGCGTCGCAGCTTGACCCCGGCGCCCTCGATCGCGGGCTTGGACTCGATGATACGCTTCACTGGACGAATGGACATGACGATTTAACCTCTTGGACCGGGTTCGTTTTGTTCATCGACGACGCTAAGCCGCGGCCTCATGCGCCAAGGACAGCCGGACGACGAACGCCGCGAACTGATCGACGAATGCCTTGAGAAATCCTCGCGTGTTCTCATCGGTGATGGTCCCGTTCGCATCCACCACGCCGGGCTTGAGCGAGATGTAGGCTTCTCCGCCGATGACGAGGGCGCCCAAAGCTCCCAGAATCTGCCGCAGATGCACTTGCGCCAGCGCCGCGCCGAGTGCGCCCGGCGACGTTCCGGTGATGGCGGCCGGCTTGCCGTTCCACGAGTTCCGGCCATAGGGGCGCGCGCCCCAGTCTATCGCGTTCTTGAGCACGGCGGGAATGGAGCGGTTGTGCTCCGGCGTCACGAACAGCAAGCCGTCGGCCGCGGCGATCTCCGCCTTGAAGCCGACCACGCTCCGCGGCAACTCGCCTTCGAGGTCCTGGTTATAGAGCGGCAGCTCGCCGATCGAGACGAAGTTGAACTCCGCTTGCTCGGAGCCGAGCCGCGCGAGCGCGTGCCCGAGCTTGGCGTTGATCGATTCGCGGCGGTTACTGCCGACGACGACGGCGATCTTGACCTTGGCCATGGCGGGACTACCTTGGTTATGGTTTGATACCAAGGCTACATAGATGCCCAAGCGGCGAAGGCAAGAAGGCACATCGCTGTTACCGAGTAACCTGCACCAGCCCGAGGATTGCCGCGCGGTGAGCGAGGTGCTCGCGCGCGTCGGCGACAAGTGGACGGTGCTGGTCGTCGGCACGCTGGGCGATGGGCCCAAACGCTTCAACGAGCTGCGCCGCGCGCTCGGCAGCATCTCGCAGCGAATGCTGACCTTGACCCTGCGGGCGCTCGAGCGCGACGGGCTGGTGACGCGCACCGTGTTTGCGACCATTCCCCCGCGCGTCGATTACGAACTGACGCGGCTCGGACATTCATTGCTGGATCCGGTGAGCGGTCTCAGCCTGTGGGCGCGGCAGAACCGCTCGGCGATCGAGGCCGCGCGGCGGCAGTTCGATGCGGCGGAGCGTCGCCGCTGAGCATCAATCGCGGCGAATTGGCCGCGCCGGCGCGCAGCCAAACGAGGACCGCTACTGCGCCTCGCGCAGCTCAGGCCGCGCCGCAAGGCGCGCCGCGTTGAGCCGATGGATAATGAAGCAGATCACCGCCCCAACCGCGAACGGAAGCGCCGCCCACATATAAAGCGTCTGGACCGGCAGGCCGACGAAGACCGCTCCGACCAGCGGACCGACGATCGAGCCAATCCGCCCGATTCCCAGCTGCCATCCGGAGCCATTGGCGCGCAACGAGGTCGGATAGATCATCGCCCCGACCACGTTGATGCCCGACTGGATGCCGAGCACCAGGAAGCCGGCGAAGAATGTCGCCGTCAGCAGCGCCGGTTGCGAGGTGAGCCCGGCAAAGCCGATCGAGCCGACCACCGGCACCGCGATAACGAACATGATGGCGATGGCGAGGAAGCGATGCCGTTGCAGTAAGCCGCACAGCGTCAGCGCGCCGACGGTTCCGCCGACCTGAAGGACGGCGCCCGCGAGCGCTCCCGTCGCCGGCGGCAGCTTGGCGGCCGTGAGCAGCGTCGGCGTCCAGCTCAGGAGAAAGAAATAGCCCATCAGATTGAGGGCAAACAGGAGCCAGAGCAGCGGCGTGATCGCCGCCAATCCTTCGCGAAACAGATAAACCGGATTGAAGCCGGGAAACTGCTTCTCGTCTTCGATCACGAAGCGGGCATTCGCGGGCACCTTGAAGCCGGGACGGATGGCGGCGATGAGCGCTTCCATCCGGCCACGCTGACTCTCGTGCAGCGCCATGTACTTGATCGATTCCGGCAGACCGAATATCGCGGCAAGCCCGATGACGATCGGCGCGATGCCGCCGAGTAGAAATAGGATTTGCCAACCGTATGTCGGCACGAATGCCGCCGCCACAAAGCCGGGAATGGCGCCGCCGATCGGAACGCAGCCGACCGCAATGATCGCCAGCGTCGCCCGCAGATGACGTGGCGCGGATTCGGCGTTGACGGCGACCACGTTGGGAATGACGCCGCCGATGCCGAGCCCCGCCAACAGCCGCAGCCAGAACATCTGCTCGAGATTGGTCGCATAGGCGGCGGCAAGGGTGAACGCGCCGAACCACAGGTTCGAACCGATCAACGCGGCCTTGCGGCCATACCGGTCGCCCACCCCTCCAAAAATCGCCGAGCCGAAGAGAATGCCGACGAGGCTCGCGCTGAACACCGGCCCGAGCGCGCCCGGCGCTACCCCCCACGCCCTGACCAGGTGCGGCGCGGCAAAGGCGATCGCAGCGATGTCATAGCCGTCGATCAAGACGATGAAGAACGACCAGATCAGCAGCTTGATTTGGAATGAACTTAGCCCGCGCTCGTCGAGCAGGCGCGAGACTTGGACCTCCGGTTGGTTGGCCATCGTTCCCCCCCGTGCACAATTTTGATTGGCACCACTCTAGCCGGTGCCTCTTGCGCCTCAAGCGGAGAAAATAAGAGGGCTACCGCGACGGCGTGCCGAGCGGCCAAAAAAAGCCCCGCCGAGGGCGGGGCTTAAACTTAGGAGCGAGCGTCGCTCATCTTTTGGGGGGCGGGCACGCCGCTTGGTATCCATAACCGCGCAACGGGTCGGTGTGCGTGACGCACATGTTGCCGCGCCTGTTTGGGCCGGGAGCGCCATGCCATTCCCATGGCTGGTTTCCACTGTAGGCGGCGGACCGCTGGATGTCATAGGGAGGCGGACCCGACCCAGGGTTATAGACAACCCCTCCACCGCCCGAAGGGGCGGCCCGACGCGCATAACGCGCAGAGCGACGGTATTTTCGTTGTTGGGCATAAGCTTGCGTCGGAGCCATCTGCGAGGGGGCATAGGCTTGCGACGGCGGAGACGCTGGATTCATCTGTTGGGCATTCGCGTCCATCATCCAGGCGGCTGGAGCCAAAATGCCCACGCTTGCGATAGCGATCAGAGCGCGTTTCATCCGGTACCTCCCTTTTTGGCCTGTAATTAAGTATGGACAAAACGTAACGCCCGCGTAAAGGCGAATGTTCCTACCGATGCTGGCTAAAGTGATCTTTTCTGATCCGCCTGGGCGGAGGCGGTAAACCCCACCGGGGGCGGGGAGGACGCGGGAAGGAAGGCGGCCGCAACGCTGCGCGACGCCTTTCGTGCAAAGGTCAATGAAAGGGCGAGCCCCCTCGCAGGGCCCCCTGCAGCATGGGGTAGCAGCCCTTCATCATCGCCGACTGGCTTGCGGCCTCGAAGCGCTCGCGCACGAGTTGGCTCGTGAAGGCAATCTTACCCTGCCGCCTAAGGAGCCCGATGATGGGCCAATCGTCCGGACCGATGGGTCCCGTTTCTGCGTCCCCGTTGTCGTAGGTGTAGGACACGCCGAGGCGACCATCGCATGGAACGATGGTCACCATCACGGCTTCCCTGCGCGCGTGCGGGCAGCTGGGCGTCATATCTGCGTTCCTTCTCGGAGGGTTCAGCAGCGTTCGGGGGCTAACGTTTTCCCACCCTCAACGTTCCCGCTCGCCCCACGGCGGCCCATTAGCGAAGCCGTCGTCGGCCATTTCGCGGCTGGCCGCGGGGAGCCGGCCACGCAAACACGAGCAGCGCGCGGTAGAATCATGCGCGACGGGGGCGACAGCCAAAGGCAAATCGGCGTTGACGGCGAAGCCCCGATCGAATGCAGTGGCGGGCCGAAGGCAATTCAAGACATGGGCACCCGCACAGTTCTGACAGGAAAGGCGCGGGCCGAACGCTCGAGGGGCAATCGGCCGGCCGGAAGGGGGATCCCGAGATGTCCAGATTAGGGATTTTGGCCGCGCTCGCGGTCTGCTTTGTCGCCGGATATTTCGTCGCCGGTTTGTGGTCTAGCCCACGCGATACCAGCCCGCTGGCGCAAATCTGTGCCCGCGTCGATTACGTGAGCAGCTTGCAAGAGCATCTCAAAGACGACGCAAGCGAGGAGATGCGAACCGAGCTCAACACGTTGGTCGAACAGTGCCGCACCGCACTGCGGGATCGCGCGGAAGAAAACGACTAAGCCCAAAGTCGGCGACCGCAACGCTGCCGGTCCGCGCCGGCCCTGGCGACCCGGCCGGTTATGCAGCCGCCATGGCAATCATTTTTGCACGGCCCTGACGAGCTCGTCCGCGAGCAAGTTCACGATACGCGCGGGTACGATGATCCCGACAAGTCGCCAGCGCCACTGCAAAAGCCGGAACTGGAGACGAAAGCGTTGCTGCCGCGGCAAGGCCGCCGGCGCCGCGACTTCGAACCGGGCGAAGCCATACTCGGAATTCGCAAAAATCTGCCAGACGGTGCCGATCGTGCCCGTCGTTATTCCGATCGTGCCTGGTGGCGCAGGCAATACAGGTGTGGGCCAACCGGCGCTGAGCAGCTGCGACACTGCTTCCGGCGAGATGAGCCTATCGACAATTGGATGGGCGATGGCAGCGGCGGCCATGTTTCGCCGCAGCGGACCGATCTGGATCCCGGCGCGGCGCAGGTAGACGTCGACAACTTGATTGGTGAGCGAGATGCGCACCGCGTCGAAATACACAGCATCCGTAACCGCCCCCACATCGCGGCTTTCAATGGCGCGTACCAGCGCAAACAGATCGTAGATCGGCCATGCGAGATAGCCGATCCAAACCAGAGCAAGAACGGCGACGACCCGGATCGTGTGACGCATGATGACCAGCGGCGATTTACCGCTCGTGCCTTAAGAGTCCGTGGCAGAACACGCCGCGCTTGTTACCCGCGCACGCCTTCTAGTACCCGCCGGATCGGGCAGCGCCCGTCATGATCGCCATTCACTTGCGGCCTCGAAGCGGCGCTGCGGCTTCTTCCCACTTTGTGCGCCGTTGCGAGCTGGTATCAATCCAGCTGAATGTTGGCGGCGCGGATCACCTCGGCCCACTTGGCCGTTTCCTTGCGCATGTAGTCGGCCATCTCTGCGGGTGAGCTCTGCAATTGCTCGGCGCCGGCATCGCTCACCTTCTGACGCACGACTGGGTCCGCCACGGCCGCGACGTACGTGTCGCGCAGCTTGTTGATGACGGCGTCGGGCGTCTTTGCCGGGACCACGAAGCCCTGCCAGGGCCACGCCTCAAAGCCGGCGAGCCCCGGTACGGCCGCGACGGGCGGGACGCCGGGCAGCTCCGGTCGCGGAGTGAGCGCGGCAACCCCGAGCGCCTTGAGGGTGCCGGCCGCGATATGCGAGCGCGCGGTCGCGTAATCGACGAACATCATGTGCACGTCGCCGCCGAGCAGGCCCTGAACCGCAGGGCCGGCGCCGCGGTACGGCACCTCGTTGAGGTGGATCCCGGCCGCCTGCTGGAACAGCACGGCGGCGAGATGAAACGGATTGCCCACGCCGGCGTGGGCAATGTCGATCTTGCCGGGTTGGCTCTTAGCCTGCTCGATCAGCTCGGCCACGGAGTTTACTTTGAGCTTTGCCGGATTGGTGACCAGCACGGTCAGGAAGCGAGCGGTGAGCGTCACCGGCGCGAAATCCTTGGCCGGATCGAAGGGCAGCTTCTTGTAGAGGCTGGGATTGGCCGCATATGTCGCGACGTCGCCAAGCAGCACGGTATAGCCGTCGGGCGGCGCCTTGGCGACGAAATCGGCGCCGAGATTGGTCGCCGCGCCGGGCTTGTTCTCGACCACGATCGGCTGGCCGGCAAGTTCGGACATCTTCTGCCCGACGAGCCGCGCGAAGAAATCAGTCCCGCCGCCCGCGGGATACGGAACGATCAAATGAATCGGCCGGGCTGGATAGGTCTGTGCGGAGGCATTCTCGACCATGGTCACCGCGCCGAGCGCGAGGATCGCAGTCAGTACCGCCATTCGAAATGACATCTGACGCTCCTTGTTGAGCAGCATGGCAAGTGACCAGAGGTGGTGGCGCACGGCTCACGGCCGCTGGCCCTTCGGATCGAAGTGCCTGCGCAGGCCCTTCCAGCAGTCGATGTAGTCGTCTTGCCGCTGTTCGAGGCCGGCGGCGTATTTCGTCAGGCGCTGCGGGAAGCGCGTCTCGAACATGAATGCCATGGTGTCGGCGAGCTTCACCGGCTTGAGCTCGTTGTTGCTCGCGTGCTCGAACGCGTCTGCATCCGGTCCGTGCGGCAGCATGCAATTGTGCAGCGAGATGCCGCCGGGCACGAAGCCCTGCGGCTTGGCGTCGTAGACGCCGTAGATCAGCCCCATGAATTCCGACATCAGGTTGCGGTGATACCATGGGGGGCGGAACGTATTCTCCGCCACTTGCCAGCGCTCCGGGAAGATGACGAAGTCGACATTGGCGGTGCCGGGCGTCTCCGACGGCGCGGTCATGACGGTGAAGATCGACGGATCGGGGTGATCGAACAGCAACGCGCCCACCGGCGAGTAGCGGCGCAGATCGTATTTGTAGGGCGCGTAATTGCCGTGCCAGGCGACCACGTCGAGCGGCGACTGACCGATGTCGGTCGCGTAGAGCTCGCCGCCCCATTTGACCAGCAGGGTCGAAGCTTCCTCCTTGTCCTCGTAGGCAGCGACCGGGGTGAGAAAATCGCGCGGATTGGCGAGACAATTTGCGCCGATCGGCCCGCGGTAGGGCAGCGTGAACCCGCCGCCGTAGTTTTCGCAGACATAGGCGCGCGCCGGCCCGTTGACGAGCTCGACCCTGAAGATCATGCCGCGCTGGATCACGCAGATCTCGCCGGGCTCGATCTCGATCACGCCGAACTCGGTGCGGAAGCGGAGCTTGTTCTGCTGCGCGACGATGAGGAGCTCGCCGTCGGCATCGAAGAAATACTCGTTGCGCATGGATGCGGTCACGAGCAGCACGTGCGCCGCCATGCCGGCGCGCGTCTCGGCATCCCCCGCCGTCGTCATGGTGCGAAGACCCGCGACGAACGTGAGCTTCTCTTCGGGAATCGGGATCGGTCCCCAACGCACCTGCCCGATCGGCAGATCGCTCTCCTCGCGCGCCGCCGGCGCAGTGCGGATGAGCCCGTTGTCGACCTTGCGATAGCGGGCCGAATGCTTGACCGTGGGGTGGATGCGGTAAAGCCACGAGCGCTGGTTGGCCTCCTGCGGCGCGGTGAACGCCGAGCCGGACAGTTGCTCGGCATAGAGGCCGAAACTCACCTTTTGCGGCGAATTGCGCCCGATCGGCAGCGTGCCGGCAAGCGCCTCGGTTTCGAAGGAATTGCCGAAGCCGGACATGTAACCGGGGACGAGACCCGGAGCGCCGGCCCGCGAGTCAAACCGCGACTGATCCTGAATATTCATAGCCAGTCCTCCCTCGGCGGGACGCTGCATTTGTAGCGCGGATTCAATACGAAGCGAAATGCGCCAACGTCTCCGGGGTCGCTTTCCTCCAGGCGTCCTCGCGGCAAATTTCCAATTGCGCGGAACTGGCACTGGCTGCTCCAAGTTGCAGGACCATATGCGCGACGGGAATTTGCATGTCCTCTGCCGCTCAATACGCTTCGCCCTTGGCCCCTCGCGAGAGCGCAGAGGGCGGCGCCATTACGACGGACATTCCCGCGCGTCTCGACCGGCTGCCGTGGAGTCGTTTCCACGTGCTGGTGATGGTCGCGCTCGGGGTCACCTGGATTCTCGACGGGCTTGAAGTCACCATCATCGGGGCCATCGCCCCCGTGCTCCAGAACACGCAAACGCTGGGGCTGTCTGCCGGGGAGATCGGCGCGGCCGGCTCGGCGTATATAGTCGGCGCGGTTGTTGGCGCGCTGCTGTTCGGCTGGCTCACCGACCGTTTCGGCCGGCGGCTCGTTTTCTACGTCACCTTGATCGTCTATCTCCTCGGCGTCCTCTTGACCGCGACCTCCTGGAGCTTCTGGAGCTTCGCACTCTTTCGCGCGGTCACCGGGTTGGGCATCGGCGGCGAATACGCGGCTATCAACTCGGCGATCGACGAACTCATTCCGGCGCGATTCCGCGGGCGCGTCGATCTCATCATCAATGGAAGTTTCTGGCTGGGAGCGGCGGCTGGAGCCGGAGCCTCGCTGCTGTTTCTCGATCCGAACTTGATCGCGCCCAATCTCGGATGGCGGCTCGGCTTCGCCATCGGCGGAATCCTCGGACTCGGCATCCTACTGCTGCGCCATTACGTGCCGGAAAGCCCGCGCTGGCTCATCACCCATGGCTGGACCCGCAAAGCCGATGCGACCATCGCCGACATCGAGCAGCGCGTGCGCGCGGACACCGGCGCCGAGCTCGACCCGCCGCATGAGCGGCTGCGCGTACATCCGCGCAGGAGCTTCGGGTTTGGGCTTATCGCCCGCGCAATGCTGGGCAAATACCGCAGCCGCAGTCTGGTTGTGCTTGCCTTGATGGTGGCGCAAGCGTTCTTGTTCAACGCAGTGTTCTTCTCTTATGGCCTCGTCTTAAGCAAATTCCACGGCGTTCCCGAGGAAGGGACCGGCCTCTACCTCATGACCTTGGCGGTGAGCAATTTTTTGGGGCCCCTGCTGCTCGGTCCGCTGTTCGACACGATCGGCCGGCGGGCCATGATCGCCGGCACCTACGCCGCCGGCGGCGTGCTGCTGATTGCGACGGCGATCCTCTTCGGCCTTGATGCCTTCACCGCCTGGACGCAGACATTCGCCTGGATGCTGATCTTTTTCTTCGCGTCGGCGGCTGCGAGCTCCGCCTATCTGACCGCCAGCGAGGTGTTTCCGCTGGAGACGCGCGCGCTTGCGATCGCCATCTTTTACGCCGTCGGTACGGCCATCGGCGGTACTTTTGCACCCGCGCTGTTCGGCCATCTCATCGAAATCGGCTCGCCCTGGGCGCTTGCCGGCGGATACATCTTCGCCGCAGTGCTGATGCTTGCTGCCGCCGTTGCCGAGGCCGGATTCGGGATCGACGCGGAGATGCGCTCGCTCGAAAGCATCGCTGGTCCGCTCTCGAGCGAATAGCCTCTGTTGAACGGCGGAATACCCGGAAGCGGCGATCTCCCATGATCGCCGATTCCGCAGTCTGTCCGGATCGATGTATCTTCGCCCCGCGGTGGATCGCGCTGCTGCGCGCTCCTTAACAGTAAGCGGGGCGTCAGCGCGGCCGCCGACACCTGAACTATCCCTGCTGGAGCGCGCCCGATGAAAGTTGCAATCCTCGACGACTATCAGGATGTCGCGCTGCGGCTGGCCGACTGGTCCGCCGTTAGGCGGCGCGCGGAGATCACCGTGTTCAACGATCACTTCGCCGATCCCGCGGCGGTCGTCGAGCGGCTGCGTCCTTTCGACGTCGTCTGCGTCATGCGCGAACGCACGCCGCTGTCGCGAGACATCCTGCAGCAGTTGCCGCGGCTCAAGCTGATCGCGTCCACCGGGCTGCGAAACGCCTCAATCGACATGCGCGCGGCCGCGGAACGCGGCATCGTCGTGACCGCGACCGGCTATGAATCCACGCCGACCATCGAGTTCTCCTGGGCTCTCATCCTCGCGAGCGCGCGTCACCTCGCCCGCGAAGCCGCCTCGGTCCGCGATGGCGGCTGGCAAACGAGCATCGGCGCAAACCTGCGGGGCAAGTGCCTCGGCGTGATCGGGTTGGGCAATATCGGCAAGGAGGTTGCCCGGATCGCCCTCGCCTTCGGCATGACGGTGATCGCCTGGAGTCAGAATCTCACCGGCGAGATCGCCGGCGCCGCTGGCGCGACGCTCGTCGACAAGGACGCGCTGTTCCGCCAGGCCGACATCGTCACCGTCCATCTCATCCTCAGTCGGCGCACGGTCGGACTGGTGGGCGCCGCCGAGCTCGCGCTCATGAAGCCGACGGCATGGCTGATCAATACGTCGCGCGGCCCGATCGTCGATCAGGCGGCGCTGATCGAGGCGCTGCAGGCGCGCAGGATCGCCGGCGCCGCGCTCGACGTGTTCGATGCCGAGCCCTTGCCCGCGGATCACCCGTTCCGGAAACTGGACAACGTGCTGGCGACGCCGCACATCGGTTATGTCACGGAAGAGCTCTATCGCACGTTCTACGGCGACGCCGCCGCCAGCATCGCGGCGTGGCTCGAAAGCAACCCCGCGTAAGGGCGGGACCACGACGCGTCAACGCGCCGATGCCAGTGCCACTGAATCGTCATAGCTGGGCTTCGCCGGGCGAGTGAGGTGGCGCGCAGGGCGCGGAGCAAAGCGTGATAATGTTTGTGCCAGCGAGCCATTCGCGAACTTGCTGCAGTGCGGGAGGCAAGGCATGGACACCTTCACCGAGACACGGGGGTGGTTGACCAAGCTGCTGTGGGCGGGGGTTGCCCTGCTGGGCGCGGTTTCCTTCGCAATCGTTGCGCTCAATCGCGGCGAAGCAGTCAACGCCGCCTGGCTGGTCGTCGCAGCGGTGTGCGTCTACTTTATCGCCTATCGATTCTACGGGCTATTCGTCGCCAACCGGGCGCTCGGCGTCGATGCGACGCGCCCCACGCCCGCCCAGCGCCACAACGACGGCCTCGATTACGTTCCGACCAATCGCTACGTGCTCTACGGCCACCATTTTGCGGCCATCGCCGGCGCCGGCCCGCTCGTCGGTCCGGTGCTTGCCGCGCAAATGGGCTATCTGCCGGGCACGCTGTGGATTCTCGCCGGCGCGGTGTTTGCCGGCGCGATCCAGGACATGACGGTGCTGTTTCTCTCGACGCGGCGCGACGGCCGTTCGCTCGGCGACATCGTCCACGCCGAGATGGGCCCGGTCGCGGGCACGATCACCGGCATCGGCATCCTCCTGATCTGCGTCATCGTGCTTGCGGTGCTTGCGCTCGTCGTCGTCAAGGCGCTGGTCGGCAGCCCGTGGGGCACGTTCGCGGTGTTCTGCACCATCCCGATCGCGTTGCTGATGGGCATCTACAATCAGTTCATCCGGCCGGGGCACATCGGCGAAATGTCGCTCATCGGCTGCGTGCTCCTGCTGGCGGCGCTGGTCTATGGAAGGACGGTGGCCGAGACGCCGGCGCTCGCCGCCTATTTCGACTTCAAAGGCGAGACGCTCGCCCTCATCATCATCGCCTACGGCTTCGTCGCCTCGGTGCTGCCGGTGTGGTTGCTGCTCGCGCCGCGCGATTATCTCTCGACCTTCCTCAAGATCGGCACCATCGCGCTGCTCGCCGTCGGCATCATCATCGTGCGTCCCGACCTGCAGATGCCGGCGGTGACCAAATTCATCGACGGCACCGGGCCGGTTTGGTCTGGCGGCGTGTTCCCGTTCCTGTTCATCACCATCGCCTGCGGAGCGGTGTCCGGATGGCATTCGCTCATCGCCTCCGGAACCACGCCGAAGATGATCGAGAACGAGAACCAGATCGCCTTCATCGGCTACGGCGGCATGCTGATGGAGTCGTTCGTCGCCATCATGGCGATGATCGGGGCGAGCGTCATCCATCCCGGCATCTACTTCGCAATGAACAGCTCCGCAGGCGTGATCGGCACCACCGCCGAGCAGGCCGCGCAGGTGATCTCGTCCTGGGGGTTCGTGGTGACTCCGAACGAGCTTGCCCAGATGGCCAAGGACGTCGGCGAAACGACGATCATGTCGCGCACCGGCGGGGCCCCGACGCTCGCGGTCGGCATGGCGAGCATCCTCTCCTCGTTCCTCGGCGGGCCGACGCTGATGGGGATTTGGTATCACTTCGCGATCCTGTTCGAGGCGCTGTTCATCCTGACCACGGTCGATGCCGGAACCCGCGTGCTGCGCTTCATGATTCAGGATCTGATCGGCAATGCGGTGCCCGCCTTCAAGGCGACCTCGTCCTGGACCAACAATCTGATCGGGTCGCTACTTTCGGTGATACTGTGGGGTTACTTCCTCTATACCGGCGTGATCGATCCATTCGGCGGAATCTGGACGTTGTGGCCGCTGTTCGGCACCGCCAACCAAATGCTCGCGGCGATCGCGCTGACGGTGTGCACGGTCGTGTTGTTCAAGATGAAACGCGAGCGCTTCGCGCTGGTGACGATTGCACCGGCGACTTGGCTCGTGGTGTGCACAGTGACGGCCGGACTGGAGAAGGTGTTCAGTCCGGATCCGAACGTGGGATTCGTCAGTCACGCGCTCAAATACGGCGACGCGATCGCCGCCGGTCAGCTGCTGGCGCCGGCGAAAACGGCGGCGGAGATGACGCGCATCGTCGTCAACGACTACATCGATGCGGCGCTGGCGGCGGTGTTCGTGCTGGTGGTTATCGCCACGGTGATCTACGGCGTGAAGAGCATCTGGAGGGCGCTGGCCACTCCGCAGGCGACCGCAATCGAGGTCGGCTTCGCCGGGGCAGTCGCGGGAGGCGGGCATGCCTGACTTGCAGAACCTGTTCGATCGCTCGGCGAAGGCGGCGGGCGCCGCCGCCTATTGGAGCACGCGAGCGGCGCGCTTGATGATCGGCGTCCCCGACTACGAGACCTATGTCGCGCACCGGCGGGTGAAACATCCCAACGAGCCGATCATGAGCTACGTCGAGTTCTTTCGCGAACGCCAGCAAGCTCGCTACGCCGTCGGCAAGGGCCGGTTCAGAGGCTGCTGCTAGTAGGCCGTGTACTCATAAACGCGCGCATTGGCCGAATGTCCGTTTTCGGCGCGAAGCGGACATCGGACGAAACTGCTGCCTGCTTTGGTCCGACGCTTCGGACCCATCTCGGACATCGGCGGCCAATTTTGCTGTGATGCACAACTCGGCTTTCACGACAACGTTTGGTAGGATGTGAGGTCACAGCGATGGGGAAAGATCGTCTCGCAGCTTTCAGCGACGGCGTGTTCGCCATCATTATCACGATCATGGTCCTCGAGCTGAAGGTGCCGCACGGCTCCAGTTGGGAGGTCCTCGCTGGTGTGGCTCCGAATTTCGTCAGCTACGTACTGAGCTTCGTCTATCTGGCGATCTATTGGAATAATCATCACCATCTTGTTCATACCGTTGCGCGTGTCGACGGACTAATCCTTTGGGCAAACTCCCATCTGCTCTTCTGGCTTTCTCTGATCCCAGCGGCGACGGCTTGGATGGGTGAAAATTTCCTCGCGTCAATACCGACGGCGGTCTATGGGACCTCGTTGTTGATGCCGGCAATAGCATATTACCTATTGCAGAAAGCAATCATGCGGAGACAAGGAACGCATTCGGTTCTGGCAAATGCGCTCGGCGGCGACTTCAAGGGCAAAATATCCTCGATACTTTACGCTGCGGGGATTGGTCTGGCATTCGTCAGCGCATGGCTGTCGGTCGCGATCTACGTTCTGGTTGCGGCTATGTGGCTCATCCCCGATCGCAGGATCGAGAATATGCTACGGGAAAAATGAATGACGCGGCACCGTCAATGAAGGCTGTCGCTGCTGTCGTCGACGAGGAGAGTAAACCATGAAGATCGTCGTCATCGGCGGCACCGGCCTGATCGGCTCGAAGACGGTCGCCACTCTGCGCCAGGGCGGCCACGAGGTCGTCGCCGCCTCGCCCCAAAGCGGCATCAACACCATCACCGGCGAGGGCCTCAAAGAGGCCATGGCCGGCGCGCAGGTAGTGGTCGACCTCGCCAATTCGCCCTCATTTGAAGACAAGGCGGTGCTGGAGTTCTTCGAGACCTCCGGCCGCAACCTTCTCGCGGCGGAGGCCGTAGCCGGCGTCCGGCACCATGTCGCGCTATCCATCGTTGGAATCGACCGGAGCGACAATGGCTATTTCCGCGCCAAGGTCGCCCAAGAGAAACTGATCAAGACCTCCGGCATCCCCTACACCATCATCCGTTCGACCCAGTTCCTGGAATTCCTCGGCGCCATCGCCGCTTCAAGTGCGGATGGAAACACAGTCAGGATTTCGCCCGGCCTGTTCCAGCCCATCGCGGCGGACGACGTTGCTGCCATCGTTGCCGATGTGGCGCTCGCACCGCCGAGAAACGCTATCGTCGAGATCGCCGGCCCGGAACGAGCGCCGTTCAACGAATTCGTCGCCCGCTATCTGAAGGCGGTCGGCGACCCACGTGAGGTCGTGAGCGACCCCGAGGCCCGATACTTCGGCGGCCGGGTCGAGGAGCACTCGCTGGTGCCATTGGGCGAAGCGCGCCTCGGCCGCATCGGCTTCGACGAATGGCTCCGCCGCTCACAGGCAGCAGCCTGATCCCGCATCGGAGGTACGTCCAGGGATCTCACCCGCTGTCACGAGCGGGTCCCGGGCAATGAACGAAAGAGGCGACCATGACGATCAAACTCGTTACGTTGGTTCTGCTATGCCTCATGACTGGCACGGCGGTGGCTCAGGAGCCTAAGGTCACGTCGCTCATGTCTAAGGATCTTCCAGAGAATCCCGGCAGGGAAGCTCTGATGATCACAGTCGAGCATCCGCCCGGCGGGTCGAGCGCTATCCACCGACACAATGCACATGCGTTTGTTTACGTGCTTGAGGGCTCCGTCGTGATGCAGCTGAAGGGGGGACAACAGGTGACACTGACACCAGGACAGACCTTCTATGAAGGCCCTGACGCTGTTCACGTCGTCGACCGGAACGCAAGCGGCACCCAGCCGGCGAAGTTCCTGGTGCTCTTGATCAAGGACAAGGGCGCCCCTGCGCTCGTGCCCGCACAGTGACTGTCCGCGATTGGCACATCTCGTCATTTCGCTGCTCCGCAGCAATTCGGTCGCTGTCGGACCGAAGCGGACCTTGAGCCGGGTTTATGATTTCACGTTCTGGAGATGAGTCGCAAAGCCGCCGAGGCAAGCGGCCTTTCCCCGCCGGACGGGCCGGCCTCGCGGCATTAGCGGCTTAAGCCAGAGCTCTCGTTGTGATAGGATGCCTTGACGCCTTGCTTGGTCGCTGATCGCGCATGCGCGGGGCCCTTGGGCGCCGGCGCGCAGGGCCGCACGAGGACGCCACGGTGTCGGAACAACCCCACAGCGGCAGCGCCTCCGAACGCTCCGCTCCGCCGAGCATGGGCGCGCGATTGCGCGGCCTGATCAAGCGTCCCGGCGTGTGGGCGCTCGGCATCGCCGGCACCGTCGCTACCGGTTATGTCACCGCCAGCTTGAACGACCTGACCAAGTCGGTGGGAGGCTACGTCTCCGAGCTCAGCTGCCAATGGCGCAAGCCGAGCCCCGCCCCGGACGAGCCCAAGTTCACGATTCTGGTGGCCAAACTCTACAAGGACGACGGCGAGGATACGCACACCCGGCGCGTATTCGAGACATTCCAAGGCGAGCGCGGCTTTCGTCCGGTGTTGCTGTGCGACACGCTCAAGTTCGACTTCCGGCCGGGGGACGAAATCAAGCAAGCCGAGGAAACCACAATCAATCGTGGGCGAGATCTCATCGTCCAGCACAAGGCGGACCTCTTGATTTTCGGCGAGGTGCTTCTCGCCGGCAATTCCATCCGCATCTTCGCCATCAATGAGCATGGCGGCTGCGATACCCGCCCGAAGCCGATCGTCCTGCGCAACGGCGTGTTGCCCGACGAGTTCGATCAAGACACGCGGATGAAGGTGGTCAACGTGACGCTCCGCGAGATCGCCAGCGCATGCGACAGCGAGGAATACGTCGACTGGGACCTGTTCGAAAAACGCATTCTCAAGATGGGCCCCTTCATTGAGCGGTCCGCCGCCGGATTTACTCCCGAGCAATATACCGAGGCCGCCGCCGCTTACGGCGAGGCGATGATGCTGCTCTACCGCAACGATCGCGGCGATCGTTGGTACGCCAAGGGAATGGAGCTCGTTCAGAAAGAGCTCAAGCAGCTGCCGGCGGACGCGAGTCCGTACCGCCGCTTTCTGCTGTTGAACGCCCATGCCCTGCTGCTCGACGCCAAGTCCGCCCGGACCGGAGATCCGGCAGATGTAAAAGCCTACCGCGCGGTCTACGACCAGGCGATCGCCGAAGCCGAGCGCGACCCACACCCAGGCGGGAAATACGCCGAAGCCTATTTCAGCCGCTATTGTGCCTGCGAGGGCGATGACATCGACGAAGTGATCGCGGTCTACGACCGCGCCATCAAGCTGCGTCCGGACTACTCGTGGGGCTACGAGCGGCGCGGCGATGCCTTCGCGCAAAAGGGCGATGTCGCCCGCGCCATCGAGGAATACACCACGGCGACGCGGTTCGATCCGCGCAACAGGTCAGCCTTCGTCTCGCGCGGCATCCTCTATGCGACCAACGGCGATCCCGACCGCGCTATCCAGGACTTCGATCAGGCGACCCGCCTCAATCCGAACCATGCGCTCGCGTTCACCTGGCGCGCGGCAATCTATCTGCAGAAAGGCGATACCGACCGTTCCATTCGCGACCTCGACGAGGCGATCAGGATCAATCCCAAGGATGACGTGAGCTTGTACAACCGCGGCAGGGATCACGACCGGAAGGGCGACTACGATCGCGCCATTCGCGATTACGACGAAGCCGCAAGGCTCAATCCGAAGAGCTACCTGACGTTCCTGTCGCGCGGAATTGCGTATCAGCACAAGGACGATCTTGCACAGGCGGCGCGGGATTTCGAGGAGGCGATCAAGCTCAAGCCGGACGAGGGCCTGCTCTTCCTGCATCGCGGCTACGCGCTTGCCGCGCTCGGCGAGCGCGACCGCGCGATCGCGGACTACGATCAGGCGGCGAAGCTCAGTCCCGCCGAGCCCTTGGCCTTCTTTCATCGGGCGAACGCGTATCGCGACAAAGGCGAGTACGATCGCGCGGTCGCCGACTACACGGAAGCGATGCGTCTTGCTCCCGGAAACGCCACCCATTTCGCCTATCGGGGGCTTGCCTATACCGGGCAAGGCGACGCCGAGCGCGCACTTGCCGATTATGCGCAAGCGCTGCGTCTCGATCCCAAGCTCCGGCTTGCTCTCTACGGGCGCGCCATCACGCACAGCAACAGCGGAAACTACGACCTCGCAATCGCCGACTACGACGCGGCGTTGCGGCTCGAGCCCGAGTGGGCCGAGCCGCTCTTTGGCCGCGGCATCGCGAAAATCAAGAAGGGCGATGCCGAGGGCGGCAAGGCGGACATCGCCAAGGCGATCGCCCTCGATGCGGACGTCGCCCAAGACTTTGCCGCCCGAGGTGGCCGGCCGTAGCCCGCAGCCCGGATCGATCCATCGTCCTCATCCTGAGGAACGCGCGTACCGAACGCACGAGGCAACCTCGATCGCCCGTGCGCGTGTCTCGAAGGATGAGGACGAGCGACTGATGCGCCCTCATGCTTCGAGAGCCGCGCATCGCACTCAAAATAGTGCGTCTTGCATGATCTTGCCTGCGCTGCGCGGCTCCTCAGCATGAGGGCAGTCGCGCGGGCTCGCACGCGCGGCATGGAACCACCTCGGCAGCAAAGCCCCGCGGGGGTGTTCCCAAGGCCCGCGCATTGGACTAGCTTTTCCACTCTAGAACCATTCGCAACCGCGAGCGAAGGAACGCGGCGGATTGGCTGCCGATGTCGGCATTCCCGAGATCGGTGCGCGCCGGCCGGTTCTCGCGCCATCCCAAGGGAGAGATGCGCCCATGGCCCGAATGAACCTCGACGTGAACGGCAAGGTCGAAACGATCGACGCCGATCCCGACATGCCCTTGCTCTATGCGTTGCGCAACGAGCTCGCGCTCAACAACCCGCATTTCGGCTGCGGTCTCGCGCAGTGCGGCGCCTGCACGGTGCACGTCGACGGCCAACCCGTGCGCTCCTGCGTGACGCCGGTGTCGGCGGTCGGCAACAGCAAGATCGTCACGCTGGCCGGCCTCGGCACGCCGGAAAAGCCGCACCCCATCCAGAAGGCCTATGTCGAGGAGCAGGTGCCGCAATGCGGCTACTGCATCAACGGCTGGATCATGACGGCGGCCGCGTTCCTCAACCAAAACAAGAAACCGACCGACGCGCAGATCAAGGAGGCGCTCGCCGGTCTCAAGTGCCGCTGCGGCACCCACATGAGCATCCTGCGCGCGGTCAAGCGCGCGGCGGCGACGATGGGCTGAGGGAGGCGATCATGACCAAGATGGACAACACGGCGCAATTCTCCGTCTCCCGCCGCGCGCTGCTCAAAGCAGGCGGCGCGCTGGTGGTCTCGATCGGCGCGGCAGTCCCGCTCGACACCGCGCTTGCCGCCGGCGAGGCCTTGGCGCAAGGCGCCAAGCCGCCGCTCATGCCGGATCAGCTCGCCTCCTTCATCGCCGTGAACGCCGACGGCACGGTGTCCGCGTTCTTCGGCAAGATGGACATGGGGCAAGGGCTGTTCGTCGCCATCGGCCAGATGGTGGCGGAAGAACTCGACGTGCCATTCAAGGCGGTCAAGGTCATCATGGGCGATACCGCCACCAGCGTGAACCAGGGCGGCGCCTCGGGCTCGACCGGCATCCAGAGGGGCGGCATGCAGATGCGCATGGCCGCCGCGGAAGCGCGCCGCGTGCTCGTCGAGATGGCGGCGGCCAAGCTCGGCCTCGTCGCCGACGCGCTCACCGTCAGCGACGGCGTGGTGCATGCCAAGGACGACGCGAGCAAGCGCGCCTCCTATGCCGAGTTGATCGGCGGCCGTTATTTCAACGTGCAGCTCGATTGGAACAAGGAGTGGGGCAACACGCTCTACGCGCCCGGCAAGGCCAAGCCGAAGGATGCGAAGGATCACAAGATCGTCGGCCAGCCGATCGCGCGCGAGGACATCGCGCCCAAGGTCTACGCGCAAGAGGACTTCTGCACCGACGTCCGGCGGCCCGGCATGGTGCACGGCCGCATGATCCGCCCCGCCGTCGCCGGCAGCGTGCCGGTGAAAGTCGACGAAAGCTCGATCAAGGACATCCCCGGCGCGCGGGTGGTGTGGGAGAACGGATTCCTCGGCGTCGTCGCCGACAAGGAATGGGACGCCATCAAGGCGGCCGACAAGCTCAAGGTGGAATGGTCCGACGCCAAGCCGCCGTTCCCCAATCAAACCGCGCTCTACGACCACATCCGCAACGCGCCGGTGCGCAAGCGCGAGATCGGCGGCAAGGAAGTCGGCAATGTCGATGAAGCGTTCAAAACCGCCGCGCGGGTGATCGAGGCCGATTACGAATGGCCGTTCCAGTCCCATGCCTGCATGGGGCCGGCCTGCGCCGTGGTCGAGATCAACGAGGGCAACGTCACCTGTTGGACCGGCTCGCAGAAACCGCATTTCGTGCGCGACGGCATCGCCCTGACCTTGGGCGTTCCGGCGGAGACGGTGCGCGCGATCTGGGTGGTCGGTCCCGGCTCCTACGGCCGCAGCGACGCCGACGACGCGGCGATGGACGCCGCGGTGCTGGCTGGCGAAGGCGGTCGGCAAGCCGGTGCGCGTGCAGTACACGCGCGACCAAGCGACGGGATGGGACCCGAAGGGCCCCGCCTCCACCCACCGCGCCCGCGCCGCGATCGATGCCGCCGGCAACGTCATCGCCTACGAGTTCACCAGCAAGGGTTTCTCCCGCATCGACGTCAATACCAACGGCGGCGCGCCCAAGGACACGCTCGCGGGCCATTTCCGCGGCACGGAGCTCAAGTCCGCGGACGGGTTCGGCGTGCCGGCGGAGTCCTACGAATTCGCCAATAAGCGCCTGGCGTGGGAGACGATTCCGCCGCTCCTCGCGCGCGCCTCGCCGCTGCGCAGCGCGCATCTGCGCGATCCGGTC
>VAZM01000155.1 GCA_005883135.1 Alphaproteobacteria bacterium | reverse complement strand
TCAAAGGCGTAAAGGAAGACGTGTCCATCCGCACGGCGATACCGCAGCCGTTCAAAGCATGGCATGCCATCGTTATCGCAGGCGACCGCCTCACCGTCGATCAGACACGAGACCGCTTTGAGTGACAGCGCGGCACGGGCAATCAGGGGGAACCGACCGGTCCAGTCATGTCCGTTGCGAGTGAAAAGCCGCACGCCCGCAGCATCGCGGCGCAGCAGCATGCGGAACCCCGTCATGCTTGATCTCGTGCAGTCAGCCTGCCCCGGCAGGCGGCTTCGCGGCGGGGCTAGGCAGACAGGGTTCGCAAAAATCGGGGAAGGCAACGCGACGCAACAACATGGCCGAAAACTAACGGCATTTTTCACGCGCTGCGATTCCTAAAACGGAACGCGCCGAGCCCGAATCTGTTATTTCCACAAGTGATGAGCGGAACCAGGACAAAGGCAGCTCATCGCACGGGCCGTTCGGCTCAAGCTCCCGAGCGGCCTTTGTGTGCCAAAGGGCGAAAAATCAGCCGAAGAACATTACGAAAAAGCCGCCCGAAGGAACGCCTATTCCTTCGTCCCCTGCTTTTCGGCCTACCACGGCTGCATGCTGGAAGCCGGCAGGGCATTCAACGCCATGTCCGAAATTGTCTTTCGTGAATTTTCCAGTGACGTTTGCGGCCGTGTAAAGGATTGGCGTGAATTCAATGTGATCGGGATGAGCGATAGCATTGGCCATCACGCTGGTCGGCGTGAAATTGAGCTTGAAGCAGTAGGCTCCGAATGGGCGCGGGCTTTGGTCGGGCGAGTCGAGGCAATGCGCCATACCTAGGACCTCCGGCGAATGCGCAACGAGGCCGGCGAACGGATCAACTCGGGCAAAAGCAGCGTGCGACATGGTGACCTCTCTCCTGGACGGGGTGGGCAGCGAAAGCCCGACCCAACCAGTTGTGACATGCATGCGATCCCCGGGGAAACAGCCTGAGCCGTCGCACACACCTCACATTTTCAGATAGCAATCCCCCCGGGAGATCGGGACGCAGTCTCGAACCTGATTGAGGACAGGCAAGAGAGTCCGACTCCCACCCGCCCGCTCCCACCGGCGGCCCCCTGGGGTTTGCACCGGACCCGATTTCGGAAACAAAAGAATAGAAATCCGGCGCGAATTGTCTGCAAATCTCTCGATCTCCGATTTCAAACCTCGTTCACGGCTTGGCAATGAGTAGCAGTAGCAGCCGCAAGCCCTGCGCAATGCCGATCATGCTAAGGCCGCCAGATATCATTGTGGCCACCACCGCATAGTGTCTCAACGGAACGCGTTCCGACTCTGCTGCCACCTCTTCGAATATCAACCACATAAATGCCAACCCACCGGCGGCAAATGTTATGAAGCCCACGAAATCGAGCACGTAAGCAAGCACGGTAGTCCACATGGCTAGCCCCTTCTGCTCCCATTGGCGGTCACCCGAACAGCCAAAACGCAAGCAACTGCAGCAACCGGAAGCATCGACTTTCGCTTCGCGCCGGCGAGTCCCGATGAGGCGCAGCGGCTCGCCAAGGAGCTGGTCGCATTGCATCCCGATGTCCTTGTCGGCAATTCGACGCCGGCTGCCGCCGCGCTGCTGCGAGAGACGCGCAGCATTCCGATCGTATGCGCCGCCTTCAAATCGGTCGCCGTGCATTCTTGTGCAAGAGATCTCGGAGTGCCTCATCGGCAAGCCCTGAAACAGGTCGAGCGCGTGCCACGTCTGCGCATCGAACTCAACGAGCTTACGGCGGCTTTCTGTCGGCTCCTTGGCCATTGAGACACCTCCTGTCGCCAATAGAGTGTAATATCACCATCATGCCTGGGCGGTCCTATCTCATCTTCGGGCGACATCGAAGGAAAACTCGACGTGCTCCGCGTCGAATCCACCAAGTAACCTTCACGAACAAGAAGGATTAGGGCATGGCGCTGGTTGCAAGGAACGTGCTTGCTGACTGCGAAATCGCTCATCAACTCTTAAGAAAAGAAAGCATGGGAAGTGCCACATGGCGACCGCATTGGGTCCTTTGCTTGGCACTGCCGCGGGCGGTCGGGCACGTGCTCAAGAAGGTCGATGGTGAAGCTGATGAGTAGCAACGCGCTGCAATTAGCGCCAAGTGGAGACCGCATCTTCTGGGACTTCATTGATGTGGAACGAAACAATGTGCTCAAGGAGTACAAATTCGGCGTCGAGGCAGAGCCGACATACTTAGCCCTTGAAGAAGGAGGGCGGCTTCTCACCGAAGAAGGCGCGCCGCTCAGGCTTGAAGAAGATTTCTTTCGCCTATCGCACGTTGGCTTTGAAAATAGGGAAGGGCGAGACGTGATTGATGAAGCTATCAAGTGGTGGCGTAAGCAGCTTGATGCGATTGAAGCACAACTGTGACAGCGGTGTAGGGCCGACCTACGCGGATTGCGCCGCGAAGTCTTCGGCGATCTTCTGCCACCGTCGCCACCAGCCGAGAAGGCCAACGCTCATAGGAGAAGTGCGCAGCATGGCTTTGACAGCGTTTCCGCGTCAATTATTGGCAGGATGTAATTTTTTGGACAGCCGAAGGCAGTGCATTTCTGCTGTCAGGTTCGTGTAAGCCAATGTGTCTAGGATGGGTGGTCGAACCCTCCCTTCTTCCTGGCGAAGGTCTCCTATGAGGGTTCGCGAGGCCCCGCCCCTCCAAATGGCACTCGGGCGGGGTTCTCGTGTGTAGGCCAGCGCTGCCGAGCGTTCGCATTATCTGGTGGGATTTGGTAGCCGCCCTACTCGCGCCGCCAGGCGGGTTTCTAAACGTAATCCGATGTGTGAGAGATCAGGTGTGGAATTATTTCCGGTCGGACGGCGGACGTCTCAGATTTGACCCAGCCAAGTGAAGCAGGGCGCCGTCGCGCAGACGGCATTCATCAAGCTCGCCCTGCCGAGCCTGTTCAATGATGTACTTGGCAAGTAATTCCCGCGTAAGCTCGCTTTGCTGACCCGAAAGCCTGGCGCCGCTGGCAATGATGGACTGCCAAGCACCATCGAATGCGGCAATCAAGGTGCTTACGGCGTCAGGAGCAAATACGCCCGGGTCTGTATGATCGTGGAGGAACTTGCGCACGCTCCCCTCCGAGATGAGCGAGGTTACCTCATTTTTGAGCGTTGGGGCGGGCATTCTTAAAACATGCACCGCGAACAGGGCCCATCCTCGCACATCTTTATGACCGAGCGGGCGGGCCTAGGACGCCCAACGCATTCCATGCGCTATTCGGCCGGAGAGAGCGGGCGAAAATGCCGTTCCCAGTCCACCCTCACATGTTGAGGCACGGCTGCGGCTACGCGCTCGCCAATGCCGGACACGACACCAGGGCGCTGCAGGCATGGCTCGGCCACAAGAACATCCAGCACACGGTGCGCTACACCGAGCTGGCGCCGGACAGGTTCAAGAACTTCTGGCGGTAGCCGTCGGCCGCGGGCGCAGCCGCTGCGCGTACCCCCGTCCAGAACGATTCAGGTTCTACCCCAAGGACCTGCGGGCGCTTCCAGTACATCCTAAGCCTGCGCTAAGCTGGCACAGCGGGTTCCGGGGAGGAGCCCATGCTCGACCTCAGACGACGCCAGTTCATCACGCTGCTCGGCGGTGCGGCAGTGGCGTGGCCGCTCGCGGCGCGCGCGCAGCAGCGCGTACCGGTAATCGGCTTCCTCCACAACGCTTCGCTGGCAACGAGACGCGAGTTTGTAGCGGCATTTCACCGAGGATTGGCCGAAACCGGTTACATTGAGGGCCGGAACGTGGCGATCGAATACCGGTGGGGGGATGGCCAGAACAATCGCCTGCCCGCCCTGGCTGCCGAATTGGTTCGACGTCAAGTGGCGGTAATCGCTACACCGGGGAGCATGGCGTCAGCACTTGCCGCCAAAGTAGCAACCCAATCAATCCCGATCGTCTTCTGGGTCGGTACTGACCCGGTCGAGGCCGGCCTTGTTGCAAGTCTCAACCGTCCGGGAGGTAATCTCACTGGCGTAACCTCCCTTGGTATTGAGGTGGCCGGGAAATGCCTTGAGGTGCTACGCGAATTGGTGCCCGCAGCCACATCTGTTGGTCTACTCGTCAACCCGACTAACCCCGCTACTACCGAATCCTATACGAGAGAAGTGCAGAATGCGGCTCGGGTTCTCGGCCTGCGCTTGCTTGTCCAGAATGCAAGTAAGGGCAATGAAATCGAACCAGCCATCGCAACGCTTTTGCAGCAGCGGGTTGGCGCATTGATGTCGATGACTGATCCAATCTTTTTCACCCATATCGATCAACTCGTTGCGCTCGCGGCTCGCCACGCAATCCCTGCCATTTCCCCATATCGCGAGTTCACCGCAGCCGGCGGTCTTGTGAGCTACGGGTCAAACCTCAATGATGCCTATCGCCAAGTCGGAATCTATACCGGCCGGATTCTCAAGGGCGACAAGCCCGCCGACCTACCGGTGGTGCAGGCAACCAAGTTCGACCTGGTCATCAATCTAACCACAGCCAAGGCACTCGGCCTCACTGTGCCGCCGACACTGCTCGCGCGCGCCGACGAGGTGATCGAGTGATGAGGCGCGAGTTCATCATGCTTCCTTCGTGGCCGTATTTCTCCGCTTCCTAGTTTGGACCCCCACGCGGAGTACACCATGCCTGACTCGGTGGAAGACGACACCCCCGAAATGTCATTTCGGCGTGGCTATCAGCATGGGGTAATCGACGTCTTCCGCGCGATAGAACGACTCCTGGATCCTGCTTCGCGGGAGATTTTGAAAGACTGGATCGAAAAAGACGTTTACGCCTGGAGGACCAAGGCGATGCTGGGCTACCCGCCACTCTGGCGGCTCCGACGCTTAGCCGGTCAGAGAGGCCGGCAGGAGGAAAAGTCCCCATGAGACGCCGCGACTTCATCACGCTTCTCGGCGGCGCGGCCGCAGCGTGGCCGCTCGCGGCGCGCGCGCAGCAGTCTGGTCGGATGCGGCGTCTCGGCGTGGTCACCGACCTTCCATCGGACGATTCGGAGGCGCAGCTGCGCAATGCGGCATTCCTTCAGGGATTGCAGCAGCTGGGCTGGACGGTGGGCCGTAACCTGCGAATCGACTTTCGCTGGGGGACAGGCGGCGATATCGACCGCCTGCGCGCTTACGCGGCGGAATTGGTCGCGCTTGCGCCCGACGTCATTCTGGCGGTGGGTACCACCGTCATGGTTCAAATGCAGCAGGCGACCCGCACGTTGCCGTTGGTGTTCGTGCAGGTCTCCGATCCGGTTGGGGCCGGCTTCGTTGCGAGCCTCAATCGGCCGGGCGGCAACTCCACCGGCTTCACCCTGGCCGAATATAGCATCAGCGCAAAATGGCTGGAGCTGCTGAAAGAGATCGCGCCGGGCGTCACCCGGGCGGCAGTCTTGCGTGATCCCGGCAATCCCTCCGGCACTGGACAGTTCGGCGCCATCCAGGCAGTGGCGCCATCGTTGCGGGTGGACTTGAGCCCGGTGGACATGCGTGACGCTGCCGGGATCGAGCCAGCGATCAATCAATTCGCGCGCGCCGCGAATGGCGGCATGATCGTGCTGCCGGGCTCGCTAACCATCACCCACCGCACGCAAATCATCGCGCTGGCGGCTCGCCATCGACTGCCTACGGTCTACCCATTCCGCTACTACGTCGCCGCTGGCGGCTTGATCTCCTACGGGCCCGATGCCGTCGACCAGTACCAGCGCGCGGCGGGCTACGTTGATCGCATCCTCAAGGGCGAGAAGCCTGCCGACCTACCGGTGCAGACGCCGACCAAATATGAGGTTGTGATCAACCTCAAGACCGCTAAGGCGCTCGACCTTGCCGTGCCGACGACGCTGCTCGCGCTCGCTGACGAGGTCATCGAATGAGGAAGCTGAAGCGTCGCGAGTTCATCACTCTGCTCGGCGGCGCGGCCGCCGCCTGGCCCCTCGCGGCTCGCGCGCAGCAAAGCGAAAAAGTGCGGCGGATCGGCTTTGTGCATGATTACGTCGGCTCAGATCCGGAGGGACAGCGACAGGCTGCCGCATTCCGCGAGGCACTGCGGAAGCTCGGATGGGTCGATGGCGAAAACGTGCAAATCGATTATCGGTCGGGTGCCGCTGATAACGACCTGCTGCGCAGCTATGCGGTGGAGGTCGTGTCCGCTCGGCCCGACGTTGTGCTCACGTCAGGCGCTACCATTACCGCCTCGTTGCAGCGGGCGAGCCGAACCGTGCCGATCGTGTTCGTCAATGTGACCGATCCCGTCGGCGCCGGGCTGGTCGCGAGCCTGGCGCGGCCCGGCAGCAATGCCACCGGCTTCACTCAGTTCGAGTTCGGCATTAGCGCGAAATGGCTGGAGCTGCTCAAGGAGATGGCCCCGGCGATAACGCGGGTCGCCGTAATCCGCGATCCCACCGCGCGCACCGGCGGCGGACAGTTGGGGGCGATCCAGGCGGTCGCGCCATCCCTCGGCGTCGACGTGCGCCCGGTCGATCCGCACGAGACCGATGACATCAAGCGCGGGCTCGCCGCGATCGGGGGCGACCCGAACAGCGGGCTAATCGTGACCTCGAGCAGACTCGCGCGGGTGCATCGCGAGCTGATCGTAACCTTGGCCGCGCGCCATCGTTTGCCTGCGATCTATGCCTTCCGGGTCTACGTCGCGGCCGGCGGCTTGAGCTTCTATGGACCCGATGCGACCGATCCGTACCGACGCGCCGCTGGCTACGTGGATCGCATTCTCCACGGCGAGCAACCCGCCGATCTGCCGGTGCAGGCACCGGTCAAGTACGAGCTCGCGATCAACTTAAAGACCGCGAAGGCACTCGGGCTGAAAGTGCCCACGACGTTGCTCGCTCGCGCCGACGAGGTGATCGAATGAGGAGGCGCGAGTTCATCGTGCGGTTCTGCTAGGATCGAACGCAAAATTACCGGCTAGGCTGACCGGAAACCAACCAGCGACTGTGCCCATGGGGTGACCTTGTCACGCAAAGGGGCAAAGAGTCGAAGAGGCACGGCCGGTCTTCGTTTGAAAAAAAGAAGGCCGGAACTGTCGTTGAACGCCTGCGCGCAGCCAACGCCGAGCTAAAAAAGAAACTCGCCGAGTCGCTGCAGCAGCAGACCGCCACGGCAGAGATACTTAGCGTCATTTCCAGCCTGCCGGCGGACGTGCAACCCGTGTTCGACACGGTCGTGCGCAATTTTGCCTCGCTCTGCGGTAGCACATTCGGAGCCATTTATACATTCGACGGAGAGTTAGTGCATTTTGCCAGCGCCCATGGGTTCTCGTCGGAGCAGCTTGATGCAATTCGGGCAAAGTACCCTGTCTGCGTTGATGACCGTTCAGTACTTTCCGCGAGGGCTATCCTCGCAAGAGCGCCTGTACACATTCAGGATGTGATGTGCGATCCGCACTATGATCGACACCA
>VAZM01000154.1 GCA_005883135.1 Alphaproteobacteria bacterium | reverse complement strand
GTACTCTCGGCCAAACCCAAAGTATCGGTGATGTGCTGCGACAGCCCCAATCTCGGCCTGGTGGTTCCGACGATGTCGCTCGGCGGTCATGGCACCGCAAACATGACCGGCAACATCGCGCCCGCCGAGCTCGCGACGATCTCGAAGCCATGGACGAGCTACGTCGAGGCGGAAGATTTCAAGACCACCTATCTCAAGCTGCTGCCGCTGTTGCACTTCACCTATTCGGCGATCAACCCAGTGGCGGTGAAGTCGCTGATGAAGGCGCTTGGGCTGCCGACGGGCGACCTGCGCAAGCCATTGACTAGCCTCGATGGCGAGGCGCTCGCGAAGGGCATCCGTATCGTGCAGGAGCTCGGGCTCGACAAGCGGTACGGCTACAAGATCGGTCCGATCTCCGCCGTCGCAGCCTGACGGAGCGGATCATCGCTGGCATGTGACGCGTTGAAGACCGCGCAGCTCATGCCGCAGTCGATTTCTTGTGCAAAATCTTCCAAGTAAGATTGATCCTCGGCCAACCCCGAGGATGACGAGGCGGGATGCGACGGTGGATCTGGGGATTCGCGGACGGAAGGCGCTTCTGAGCGGCGCGAGCCGCGGCCTGGGGCGCGCCTGCGCGTTCGCGCTCGCTCAGGAGGGCGTGGACGTGACCATTGTGGCACGCCGACGCGATGCGCTGGAAAAAACGGGCGCGGAGATCGCGGCTGCGACCGGCGTCAAGGTCAGCACGGTAGCCGCCGATATCACCAGCGGCGCGGGACGCGCCGCTGCGCTTGCCGCGTGTCCGGAACCCGATATCCTGCTCAACAACGCGGACGGCCCGCTGCCTGGCGATTTCCGCGATTGGTCGCGGGACGATTGGATCGCCGCGCTGGACGCCATGATGCTTTCCCCGATCGAAATGATGCGTTTAACCGTGGACGGCATGGTGGCGCGGCGCTTCGGCCGCATCATCAACATCGTCTCGCGCAGCGTGAAGATGCCGCAGCTGGAGCTCGGTCTTTCCAATGGCGCGCGCTCCGGGCTCGTGGGCTTCGTCGCGGGGTTGGCGCGACAGACCATCGCGCACAACGTCACCATCAATAATCTCCTGCCGGGAATCTTCGATAGCGACGCACAGCGGGCGCACGTGGGCGCATTGGTGCAGGCGAGCGGAAAAACCTTCGAGGAGCTCTGGCGCGCGCGCGCTGCGGCCAATCCGGCCAAACGCTACGGTCGGCCGACCGAGCTCGGCGCCTATTGCGCATTTCTCTGCTCGGAACACGCCGGTTTCATTACCGGCCAGAATCTGCTGATCGATGGAGGCAGTTACCCAGGGACACACTGAATGATGAACAAAAGGACCAATCGATGGAACGCGCGTGCCGTGTACGACGTGTCAACTTGTCGTCGCAACTCGGGTTTAGCCGATTTGCGGCGCTCAACTGCCTGCCAGGCATGACGCGGACATTATTGTTGGCCGCGCTGGCCCTCGTCGGTCTCGTTCCGGCCGCCGCGCGCGCGGAGAATTATCCATCCCGGACGGTCACTGTGGTCGTGCCGTTTCCGGCCGGCGGATCGGTCGACGGCGTCGCGCGCATCCTCGTGCAGAAGCTCAACGAGACGGCCGGCCACACTTCATCGTCGAGAATCGCGCGGGCGGCGCCTCGGGAATCGTCGGCGCCAACGCCGTCGCCAAGGCAGCGCCCGACGGCTACACCTTGCTGCTCTCGGCGTCGGTGCACGTGATCAATCCGTTCCTCTACAAGAACGTTCCCTATGATGTGACACGCGACTTCACCCCCGTGGCGCTCTTGGCCGAGGGACCGCTGATCGTCAGCACCACCCCGAGCGTAGTGGCGGACAATCTCAAGGATTTCTTTGCCCTCGTGCGCAAAGATCCGCAGAAATTCACCTTCGGCGCGACCACCATCGGCTCCGCCAGCCACCTCGCCATCGAGCTGCTCAAGCTCGACGCGGGCCTCGACACCTTGGTGGTCGCGTACAAGGGCACGGCGCCGGCGCTCACCGACCTCATGAGCGGCCAAATTCAGCTCCTCGCCGACCCGATGCTGTCCTCGCTGCCGCTGGCGCAGGGCGGCAAGATCAAGGCACTCGGCATTACCAGTCTCAAGCGCGCCGCGGCGGCCCCCGATATTCCGACGGTAGAGGAGTCCGGCATGACGGGTTTCGCCTTCGTGTCGTGGTACGGATTGTGGGGCCCGAAGAACCTGCCGACGAATGTCTCCAACAAACTGCAGGCGGATATTGCCAAGGTTCTGGCGCTGCCGGACGTCAAGGCGCGTTTGAACGGACTGGGCTTCGATCCGATCGGATCGGGCGGGGAGCGGTTCGCTGACTACGTCCGCGACGAGATGGCGAAATACGAAAAGATCATCAAGGACGCCAAGATCAGCGTCGAGTGATGGCGACCGTGACCATGACGAGTCAACGATCGGCAGACCTCACATTAGAGCCTCGCCATGCGGGCTGGGCGCTGGCGTGATCGGGACGAACTCGGCCTATTATCTCGCCAAGGCCGGCGGCGGAGGCGTCTGCTTGGAATTCCCCGCCGCCGTCGCCCAACATGTCATCATCCGTTCTCGTCGTATTGAGCGTTTGTTTCCATCTCCGCGAGGGAAGGCGTGAGCGACAGCAAATCCATCGGTCGCTCCGTCAAGCGGCTGGAAGATCGGCCGCTGCTCATGGGCAAAGGCCGGTTCGTCGCCGATCTCGCCTTTCCCGACATGCTGGAGGCTGCATTTGTCCGCAGCCCGCACGCCCACGCCGCGATCCGCGGCATCGATACGCGCGCTGCGCGTCACTGCGCCGGCGTGCACGCGGTATTGACGCTCGCGGATCTTGCGCCGCATCTCGCGCAGGAGCGCTTGCCGCTGCAGTTTCGCACCGCGAAGCTCCCACCCGATATCACGCCATTCGTACTTGCCAAGGAGGAAGTGGCCTTCGTCGGCGAGGCCGTTGCGGTGGTAATCGCGCAAACGCGTTACATCGCCGAAGACGCCGCGGCCCTGGTTACAGTCGACTACGAGCCGCTTCCCGCGGTGTCCGATTGCCGCCAAGCCCTCGCGCCGCACGCACCCCGCGCCCACCGCGCACGCGACAACAATCTTCTGATCGAGTTCAGACAGTCTTATGGCGACGTCGCGGAGGCATTTTCTCGCGCGCCTCACCGCGTCAGCGTCAACCTCAAGCAGCATCGCGGCGGGGCGCATTCGATCGAAGGGCGCGGCGCGGTCGCAGTCTACGACCCCAACGAGGACCGGCTTACGCTATGGTCATCGACGCAGCTTGCTCACGAGGTGCGCGCCTTTCTCATGACAATGCTGCGCTTGGACGAGAATCAGCTGCGCGTCGTGGCTCCCGATGTCGGCGGAGGCTTCGGCGCCAAATTCGTGATGTATCCGGAAGAGGCGACGCTCGCCGCGTCGTGCCTTCTGTTGCGGCGGCCGATCAGATGGATCGAGGATCGGCGCGAGCACTTTCTCGCCGCCGTCCAGGAGCGCGAGCAATATTGGGATCTCGAGGCTGCCTGCGACGATGACGGCCGCCTCCTCGCCGTGCGCGGACAGATGATTCACGACGAAGGGGCCTACACGCCGCAGGGCATCAATCTTCCCTACAACGCGTCGACCGCGCTGCCCGGCCCCTACATGCTGCCCGCCTACGAGATCGACGTGCGCGTCGCCGAGACCAACAAGGTCGCCACCATGCCGGTGCGCGGCGCGGGTTATCCCGAAGGGGCCTTCGCGATGGAACGCCTGCTCGACCGCATCGCCGACGAGCTTCACCTCGACCGCGCAGATGTGCGCCGCCGTAACCTCGTGCCGCCGGAAAAAATGCCCTATGTCTCTCCGCTCAAGACGCGCGCCGGCACGCCGATCACCCTCGACAGCGGCGACTTTCCCGGCTGCCAGCGCGCCGCGCTCGACGCGATCGACTATGCCGGGTTTGCCGAGCGCCAACGTCGCGCGCGGGAGAGCGGCCGCTACCTCGGCATCGGCATCGGCAACGGCGTCAAAGGGACGGGCCGCGGTCCGTTCGAATCCGGGATCGTGCGGATCGGCCGCTCCGGCCGCGTTTCCGTCTACACCGGCGCGATGCCCATGGGCCAAGGCATCAGGACGGCCCTTGCCCAGATCTGCGCCGAGCAGTTCGGAATCGCGCCGCACGAGGTCAGCGTGATTGCCGGCGACACCGCCGTCATCCCCCATGGTCAGGGTGGCTTCGCCAGCCGTCAGACTGTGACTGCGGGCTCAGCCGTGCATCTCGCCGCGGTCAAGGTGCGCGACAAGGCGCTCGAGGTCGCGGCTCACCTGTTGGAGGCGAGCGTGAGCGATCTTGCGCTGCGCGACGGCCGGATCGAGATCGCCGGCGCGCCCGGCAGCGGGCTTTCGTTGCGCGAAGTCGCCGAAGCGGTATCCGGCGTGCCCGGCTATGCCATGCCGGGCCAGTTCGAGCCGGGGCTCGAAAACATGCAGAGCTTCTTGCCGAGTGCGCTCACTTATGGCGGAGGATGCCACGCCGTCGAGGTCGACGTGGACATCGAGACCTGCGGCGTGCGCATCCTGCGCTACATCGTGGTCAACGACAGCGGCCGCATCATCAATCCGATGATAGTCGAGGGGCAGCTCGTCGGCGGTGCCGCGCACGCGATCGGCAACGCGCTCTACGAGTGGATGGGCTACGACGATGCGGCGCAGCCCCTCACTACGACCTTTGCCGACTATCTTCTGCCGAGTTCGACCGAGGTGCCGAAGATCGAGGTGATATTCGCTGAGCATCCCTCCCCGCTCAACCCGCTCGGGGTCAAAGGCGTCGGCGAGTCGGGCTGCGTACCCGCGGCCGGTGCGATCGTCTCGGCGATCGAGAACGCGCTTGCGCCCTTCGGCGTACAGATTACGGAATATCCCGTGACGCCGGCGCGGCTGTTCGCGCTGCTCGCGCCGGATCGAGCCGCGGCGGCTATTCGGGCATCCCCGCCTTGAGCAGTCCGTCGTTCAGTCGCGCGCGCAGCTGCCGGTAACCCGGGCCGGTGAGCGCGAGAGGAACCGGTGAGAGCGTGCGGAATGTCGACACCCTGGCGCCGGGGTGCCTTTCCAAGTACGCCGCGAGCGCCGCGTGCGCCTCCTCGGAGCGACCCAGCAGCGCGTAGGACGCTGCCAAAAAAGCGTGCGATGAAACGTTCTTGGGATTGGCGTCAAGCGCGCTGATCAGCGAGCAAATGGCCTCCTCGTCGCGCCCGAGAAGAAGGAGCGCATGACCTCGACTGTCCAACCAGGTCCACCGCGCGGGATCGCGCGGACCCATGCGATCCGCCTTCGCGAACCAATCCAGGGCTTGTTCGGGCTTGCCGAGATACAGGGTCGACAAGCCGATCTCCTTATAGGCCCACGGCTCACCCGGATTTTCCATGATGATCGCTTCGGCTGCGGCAATGGCGTCGTCGAATCTCCCCTGCGCGCGCCGCAGCGCGGCGTTGGCCTTTAAAGCCATCAGATGCCGGGGCTTAATCGCGAGCGCGTGATTGAGCAGCCGCTCCGCCTGCCCAAGGCGGTCGTCGCCGTCGGCTTCGTAGTAGCCGTTGAGGAATTCGAACACGAGCGTCGCGGCCACCCCCGCAAGCCCGTCGGCGCTGTTCGGCTCAACCTTGAGCGCCTGCTCGAATAGGCCACGGGCCTCCATCATCGTGGCGCGCGACGACGGCAGGTTGAGCACCGCCTTGCCGCGCAACACGAGATCGACGAGTTCGGCGCTGTCCGGCCTTTCGCTCCAGCTCCGCCGCGCTTCGATATCCACGACTTGCAAGCCGATCGCGCGCGACACCCGGCCAACAATCTCGTCTTGCACCTGCAGGATGCTCTTCAATTCCGTGTCGAAACGTTCGGCCCACAACTGGGTTGCCTCCTTCGTCTCGACCAGCCGCGTGTTGACGCGCACACGCTCTTTCTCGGGCACGACGCTGCCCTCGAGCAAATAACGCACTCCCAGCTCGCGGCCGATCTCTCGTCCGTCTATGCTGCGGTCCTTGTAAGTGAACGCGGTGTCGCGCGAGACGATCGAGATCCCCGGCAGCGCGCGCGCGAGATCACAGATGAGACTGTCGGTAATGCCATCGGCCAGGTAATCCCGCTTGGGATCGCCGCTGTGATTGTGGAACGGGAGGACCGCGATCAACGGCAGCGAGGGCTTGAACCGCTCCGCCGGCGACAGGCCGTCGCTTGCCAACGCCAGGCGACCTTCCGCGTGCGGTGTGGAGGGCGGCGACAATAGCCACCAGGCGGCTACGATCGGCAACGTGGCGAGGGCGGCCGCCGCTACGGTGGCGACCAGGTTTCGTGCAGCGGCGTGCCAGTTCGGCGCCTTCTCTTGGGCCGCGGAAGGCGCTGCGTGATCGCGATCCTGCACGGCTGCATAGCCGCCGGCGTGTTCGGCCGCGCGATCGGAGGCCGCCGGCCGCGCAACCACGGCAGCGCCAAGACCGTGCGCATCGCAGTCCTGCTCCGAATCGCCACTTATCCGGTCGAACGATGACGCCGGAACCGAGGGTTCTTCGGAGAAGGGCAGCGATTCGCGATCTGGCACGAGCTGCGCCGTTGCATCCAGGACGACTGCGGTGTCAATCGCGCCAGCTAAGGCGGAACCATCGTCATCGACGTCGCCGACGAAACGAAACCCGCGCTTGTGCAGCGTGCGAATGAAGCTCTGGTCGTTGCCGCTGTCGTCGAGCGCGCGCCGTGCCGCGCTGATGCGGGAGCTCAGCGTCGCCTCCGAGACGACGCGGCCCTGCCAGATCGAGTCGAACAGCTCGTCCTTGCTGACCGTTCGATCACGGTTGCGAATGAGATAGACAAGCAGGTCGAACACCTGCGGTTCGACGTGAACGATCGCGCCGGCGCGCCGCAACTCTTGCCGCGCCATATCGATCTCGAATTCGGCGAAGCGAAAATTCAAAGCAGCCCCTCTTCCAGTCGCATTCGTTTCGCTACCGCGGCCATTTTGTCAAATAGCCGCCGGCTATCGGAACGGTGCACTCCACTTTGGGAAGGTCTTTAGGGAATCCCCAAAGAGAATCCAAGAAGACTCAAGACGGACTGAAGCTCAAGGTCAAGCTTGCCATCCAATCCGCGGCTACCGTGCCTCACGACCCAACGCATCAGACTCGAGCCCGTTAACGGCGGCAAGTCTGCGCATCGTGAGGATCAGATCATGACTGTCACAGCGATATTTTCTCCCGGCACTCAGGTG
>VAZM01000153.1 GCA_005883135.1 Alphaproteobacteria bacterium | reverse complement strand
CAGCGCGCCGTCCACCATGTTGAGGATGCGCTCGACCTCGCCGCCGAAATCGGCATGGCCCGGGGTATCGACGATGTTGATGCGGGTGTTGCGCCAGAGGATCGAGGTCACCTTGGCCAGGATGGTGATGCCGCGCTCGCGCTCGAGATCGTTGGAGTCGAGCGCGCGTTCCGCCAGGCGCTGGTTCTCGCGAACGGCGCCCGACTGTTGCAGCAGCCGGTCGACCAAGGTGGTCTTGCCATGGTCGACATGGGCGATGATCGCCACGTTGCGGAGCTGCATGTCCTCTCCAAAACCGATCGCGGGCCGCGAAGGCCCGCGCTTGCCGTGGACGCCATAAGTAGTCTCGATCCGCTTTCCGTGGCTTAGCGCCAGGGCATCTGGCGAACATATAGGGGTCGTGCTGCCGCGTGGCAATGCAGATGGAGAAGGCGGGGGCTTTCGCACCATGATAGTCGGCGCGGGGTAGTCGCCCGCGGCGGCGCAGTGCGCGTGAGATGGTCGTGTCCTACGTCAAGCTCGGAGCACCCCAAGGTGGTAGGCGCCGACCCTAGCCGCTCCACACCGGAAGAAGGTATGGGAATTGCGCCAGGCTCGATCGGCTATACCGGCACTATAGACTGGGCGAAAACACAAAGGCCGATCCACCTCAACTTCGAGAGGAGCACGCAAGCCGATGCTAACATCCCGTGCGAACATTTTCACTACAGTGGCAGATTGCGCACGCCTATAGCACGATTGCGTTAACCGTCGGAGCCCCGAGTGCCGGTACAAATTAGTACCTTCTGCCAGTAGCTGATTCGGGCGGCCATTTCGAATTCTGCGGCTCGCTGAGCGATAATCCTGCAGTGGATCAACAGATATGTTGAATGGGCCGGGCATTTCTCAGCGCGCCTGGCGGCTGCCTAAACAACCCACGCGACTGACGGGCCATGAGCATCTCGTGTCTCGAGCTGATTGCAGATCCGATGGCGGGCCATAGGGGTCATCGCGGCCTTGCCAACCACAGGACGAGAAATCCGCCGACGAAGGCGCCAAAACAGGCGGCGCCGATACAAATCCATGGCCACGTTGCTAGCACGAGCAGCCATCGACTTGCTTTACGAGCGCGCGACAGTTTTCGAGCGCGCCCTCAGCCTCGATTGCATCAGACATCATTATGACTCCACCCAGCGTCGTTGTTGGGCGCTAGACCGGGTGAGGCAACAATGATTTTTTGGACGCGGACCTGCATGATTGTGACGCATATCGCGATCTGCGCGTCGAATGCACCAAATGCGCTCGCAAGCGACGCTACAGCGTCCGCAGATCATCGAGAAATACGACCGCAAGGCAAATTTAATGAAATGGAAGAAACAGCTTAGCGGCGACTGCCCTAGCCGACGCCGCCGCAAAGGTGAAATCCTCTGCCATAATCACGTGCTCCACAGCGCCCCCACCGCCAATGGGGTGCATGGCTTCCGCTCGTTCACAGTATGTGCGCCAGCAGAATGGGTCCCCGGAAACGGACGAGTGGGAAGTCTGGCCCTGTGGATGGCGTCGCGAATTAGGGAAGCACTAGGCCAAGGCAGACCACGTGCAATGGTGGCGCGAGCGAATCCCGAGCGGGACTACGTTCGCGAGCTTCAACGATTTTGCCCCAGCTGCCGATACTCGTCTGCTCGGCTTGCCCTCAATGGGCACGACACAAGGTCGCTGGCGCCATCAGCGCCACGACGAACTTGCGGGCCTATTCCTGAACATGAGCCGCTATTCGGGCGGTCAGGACAATGAGTTTTTGGCTGGAGGCCTGGAATCGCTGCACGACTCGGGAAGGAAGCTCGAGGGGCCACTGCAGCGGGCCCAGGGTTCTCTGGGAAGGATGAACTTGCCGCCAGATTGCCTGACCGGACAACGAAGTAAGCCGACGGATCGCTCGAACGCGAATGCGTTCGTGTAGCTTGCCGGCAGGTGTTTGCGAAACGTGCTCCACCCGCCTCATTCGGGCAGAGCGCTGGCCGTGGCAGATAGAAGGACCCAACTGTGTTGAATATAGCTGCTGCTAACCACGCGGCGTAAGCTCGCGCTTGCAGACCGCCAGCCCCGCAACGCGCTCCTGGTAACCCGTTAGGTACAGCGCATGGGCGCTGCGCCGCTTCATCAAATCGCGGGCTTCGGATTCCATTTCCCGCGCGAAGTCGGTGCCCGTGCTTCATTCCCCGAAAGGAGGCTCTCGCGCGCCGACGCGAGGCCGGCAGGGAGTCGCACACGTCCACTGGGGTCTTGCCTTAGCTCTCTCAAGGTCTCTGGTGGATGAGGTTGGGACCTTGCGAGAGCGCCTCAACGAGCGCCACTCCCGTGGCCACCAATCTCTTGCCGCTGCAAGCTTGAGCCAACGAAATTCTAAGCCTCGGCAGTAGGGTACTACCTCGGGTGAACTCGCCAATCTTTCTCGTTGCGCACAGTAGGCGGCTTGGTCATGACAGTAGCGTGCATAGGACGACATGCCGGAAGCCTCCTGTGGCAGCGCACAGGCTGCTTAGAAAGGACAATTCATTCTGCCTGGAGCAGGTCCATCAAAGACCAAGATCTCGGCAAACCGTTGCATAACAATCACACCGAAGCGGGAAGGGCACCGCGATAGTCACGCGCGCCTGCGGGCGCAGGGTCTCGGCCGTTTCGGAGTGCCGCGCGCGCACCAGCACCTCGTGGGTTACCGACCTTGTGCCATCGCGCGGAGTGCTGATGCATTGTGCGCTGCGTTTTAGGAAGCTCGGGCGAGAATGGTTTTGCGGCAAGCCGCTGCACCTCAGTCTCATGTTTCGTTCCGCAGTGCGGGCATTGAAAATGCACCACATTGGACCACACGCGGGCAAGGGTGGCGTCGTCGACATAAAGCTGAAGATCAACCGGCTGTCGGGTCTCACGGCACCAACCGCTAAGACTACGCATCGGGTCGCCCGCGAGCCGTAAAAAAAAGAGCTGCTTCGCCGCAGCTTTCTTGCTGTTTTGCTGACTTCACAATGCGTGCTACATGCGGCCCGAATAAATTGTGGAACACTGGAGCAGCGCCCCGGCGTCGCCTCTCGGTATCCCAAGTTTCAACGTGGCGGACTAGATCGACGACCAGTTCTATCCGATCAACATCGTTATCGGTGATTTCGACGCCGGCGAAGCGATCTTCAACCGCCATCATCAAATCCAGACGGTCGAGCCAGTCGGCACCTAAATCAGTGGTGAAATGCGCCTCATCGGTCACACAACTGACGCTGATGCCAAGGTGATTGGCAATGAGCGCGCGGACATCATTGGCGACAAAGACCGATTCGATAGCCGTTGTTTGTTCAGTCGATGCCAAACCCGCGATGCTCATGGCAAGCCCCCCTAATGCGCTGAATTGATTGGGTAGCAAATCAAGCGATTCGCTCGGCAGTAGGGCTTCCTTTCGAAATTGTTAAGGTGTTGCAGTAGGAGCACAGTTGCTGGACGAAATCGACAAGAAGAAGCTGATTGCTTGAGCGTCGGAAGCATTCGGGCTGGGAACGCCAGGCAGCAGCCGAGCATCGCGAACGCCAGTTCATTACGTTGCTCGGCGGGGCATTGGCCGACCAGGCGATCCCGACGAATGCGCAAGGGCCCCGCAAGCGGCGCGCGCGATGCGTGATAAGTTGTCTTCCTGCGGCTACTCTTCTCCTCGCTGTCCGCGGCGGCGTTCGCGCCACCGACCGATGAACAATGCGAGCGCGAACACGACAAACAGGAAAGCGAAGACTACGATCGCGCTGACGAGCAGATAGGTGAGAACAAGAACGATCCCCGTGTCGATGGTCATGGTCTTCGTCAGTCGAGCGGATGGCCTCCTCGGTTCACCGCCTCCTGACGCTAGAAGATGAAACCTTGGTAGGGATTGCCCGCGCCGGCGCGCTGGTAAGTTACCCGCTCAACGGAAAATCGCCGACTTCTCCGGGGCTTGCCCCCCTCGCACGCTCGCGCTGAGTGGCGTCGTGTGCTTGTCAATCATGGCGCCCTCACCGACCACAGGACGAGGAGGCCACCGACGAAGGCGCCCCCGCAGGCGGCGCCGATTGCGATCCATAAGCACATTCCCAACATGGAGGCGCCCCCAGCAACGCTCCGCGTCTCGAAAACTGAATACAGTATTTCGGCGCAAGGGGGGCTTTTACCAAGCTGGTCCGCAAAGCCTCCTGGGCCGTGCAATTGAATGAACACATCGCTGAGCGAGGCGACATCGTTGTCCGCCATGCCTGCAAGCTCGGCTTCGAGGGGATTGTGTCCAAGCGGCTCGGCTCGCCCTATGTCGCTCACGGCATTGGATCAAGAGCAAGAACCCGACGGCACCGGCCGTGAAACGATGGCGATGATAGAAGCCGGCCAGGACGTTCTTATTCTTAAACGCGCGTCAGCAAGCCGCTCTTCCGGCCAATGGAGTGATGACGATTTCGACGTTGTCGCGGTCGGCCGCATCTTCAAGGCTGCCGCCGCCCCCATAGGGTCGCCGTGGCTGTGGACGCTGGCCTACGGCCACCACGAAGACCGAACTCCAACGCACGGCTATGCTGCGACGCGGGAATCTGCGATGCGGGCATTCGCGAAAGCTGGCGGCGGGGAATAGGAACATTTTAGCGCAGCGATATGTTGGTGAAGGGGATTTCCTTTCCGCTCATCCCCCGTGACGGCATGAAGGATTCCCGAAGCCCCGCCCTTTCCTGTTCGGGCGGGGTTCTCGTATAGGCCAGCGATTTAGCCGCCAGCATTCGCGATGCCGATCTATCCATCAAACGATTGAGCATAGAGAGGATAGTATGACCGGCGAAGGAGGTGAGCCCTGGGCTCCACTCGGTGAACCCGTCGGCGCCGTAGTTGTTTGCTGGGGTGTGTGGCAGGCACAAGCCGCTGCTCGCCCCCCCCACGGGTAGCGCCAACAGTGGGACCGCGACGCCAGGCGGGCGAACATCCGTCTGTGACCATGTTAGCCGGTCAGCCTAAATAGACGTGACCGTGCCTCATCGAGCGCGCGCTCAATTAAATACCCTCTGTGCCCCCTCTCGAATTTCATCAGCTTAGCGCCAAGGCGTCCTCGAGCTGTCGGATTAACTGGCCGCGTTTTTCTGCCTGATCCATCATCTCGGGCCCCCCTCAAGCTGCATCAGTCGTGACTTCGATCGGATCGAGGATCGAGGGGTCATCGTTCTCCGGTTTATTGACCCGGGTCGAGATCGGCCAGATCCGCATCAGCTCGGTAGGGAACGGACGCATCAGATCGCGCGGATCGGGCTCCTCGCCGAGCCAGCGGAGGTAATCATATCGGGAAAGAATGACCGGCATTCGGTCATGAATGTCAGCCACGAGCTCGTGGGCATCCGTGGTGATGATCGCGAAGGTCCTCACCCATTCACCGGGAGACGGGTCCTTCCAATTTTCCCAGATGCCGGCAATGCCGAATGGTGCACCATCTTTCATGGCGATCGCGTACGGCTGCTTCGCCTTCTGCCCCTTGATCGCTTTCCACTCGAAGAAGCCGTCGACCGGCACGATGCAACGACGCCTGCGGTAGGCATCGCGAAAGCTCGGCAGGTCCCGTACGGTCTCGCACTTGGCGTTGATCGGTTTGTGGCCACCCGTCGGGTCATTGCACCAATGGGGGATGAGGCCCCAACGCGAGCGGGTCGAGCGACACATTTCTCATCTGGTGATTGCGGCGAATGACCAGCAATCCTTGGCTGGGTGTGCCGTTCCATCGCGGTGGATAGTTGTGCACGCGGTTATCGCGCACGTTCATGCCATCGACGATGGCATACCGCAGCGGTCCGCTGCTTTGGATGATCCTCCCACACATGCCGCAGATATAGTCATCCGCGGTTGTCCCCACCAGCAAGAGGGACGGCGAGACCCAGGTCGTACTGTGATAAGTATGCATGCACCCCTTCAAGGAGCCGGGGGCATAGATGATCAAACGCAAGGCCAAGAAGAGCCTGCACACCAAGCCTGGCAAAGTCAAAGCCAGAGCGAAACCGGGGCCGGTCGCCACGGAGGCCAAAAAACGTAAGCGCGTCCACCGCGTCGCGCTCGGGAAACCCAAGCCCGGTCATATCGTCGGCCATAGCCAGCGCCGCCGCAAAGGCGAAATCCTCTGCCACAATCACGTCCTCCACACCGCTGCGACCGCCAATGGGGTGCATGGCTTCCACTGGTTCACAGTATGTGCGCCAGCAGGATGGGACCCGGCAACTGACGAGTGGGAGGTCTGCCCTTGCGGATGGCGGCGCGAATTAGGGAAGCACTACGCCAAGGCAGACCACGTGCAATGGTGGCGCGAGCAAATCAAAGAGCGCGGAAGCTTTGAGGCTGTCTACCGTGAGGTTCGTAAACGCCAGCGCGAGTACCGCGACAGGGACATGGGATGATACCCCGCGTTCACAATTTGAATGCGGGCCATGTCTATTAAGGTGTCCCGGGACGGCCGAAGGGTGGTCTTCTCGGCTGGTGACCACGGCGGCGGCAGAAGATTGCCTCAACATCTGACGCAGCTCGCCCTATCGGGGAGCCCCATCGTCAGCGCGGCTTTGCCGGCGGTACTTCCGGTCAACTCACCGGCGATGGCCCAGCGGCAATCCAAGACTGAGCGCTTTCTGCCGGAGCGCCCCTTCGCTGCGCTTCATCGTTTTGGCCATCTTTTTGACGGGCGATTTGCTTCGAGAGTGCGCCCTCAGTTCTCGCAAGTCTGCCTTTGACCAGGATCGGCGTTTGCGGCCTCCAGCTCGTTTGGTTGGCATCGCTTACCTCTCGAATAAAAAGCCCCGACTTGAGCCGGGGCTGAAGTAACACCTTCCAGAGGGAACATCCGGCCCGCAGAAGCGGAGGCGGGCCGGGGCAAGTAAGAGTGCACGGATCCGCCGTTCCCGTCACCAGGTCCTTTGGTAGGAGTACAAACCGCCTGACTGCGCGCAACATTGATGCGCGGAACTGGAACGTCATGCGAACAGTAGGTCCCGGCCCGGAAAAGGCCTACGCCCAGCTCGCCGGGGCTCGCCGGGGCGTCCTGACGCTTCCCTCTGGCGCGTCTGAATGGCACTCCCAAAACCAGAGTGGATTGATCCGCACCGGCCGATCACCAAAGCCGCGTAGTTCGTCGAGCGCGTAGTTCGTCGATACTGGATAGCCGAGTCTATCGAGATAGCCGAATTGGTAAACCCACATGGCCCCTCCCGTCATGTGCTGAGCCAATGACAAATCAGTCATGATCTAAGAGTCTTTAGTAAGCGTTACTAACAAATGTCGGCGGCGCTTCGCCCATACCTAATGGCCCAAACTCCCGACAGGGCGAATAACTGGTCCACCAGGCGCGTCCTACGGCTTCCTAGCGGTTGGTGCCGCAAAGCATCGGCCGCTCAAAACGCAACCTCCCTGCAACGCGCGCTTTCGATGCTGACGTAAAATAACGTGTCTTGCGTGGAAAGCTCACGCGATCTTCTGCCGCCGTCGCC
>VAZM01000152.1:521-8150 GCA_005883135.1 Alphaproteobacteria bacterium | reverse complement strand
CCACCGCGAAAATCCGATCGGCGAGGTCGCCGTAGCATTCGGCAATGGAGTCGAACCCTGACTGCGACCCTAACGCCGCAAACCACGGCGTCCAGATATGCGCCGGCACGAGATAGGCGTGCGGACCGGACTCGAGCGCGATCTCCAGCAAGTCGCGGGAATCGAGCCCGAGGATCGGCCGTCCATCGGACGCGATATTGCCGATGCGGGCGAGCCGCGCCGAGATGCGATCGACCGTCTCGAAATCGGGCGCGTAGATGAGGTGATGGATTTTGCGGGTGCGGTCGGCCTTCTTGTAGATGGTAGAGATCTCGACCTCGAGCATGAAGCGCACCGGCGTGCGGCAGGCGGCCGGCAGCGTCTGCGCGATCGCCTGCTCGATCTCGTCGCGCAGCCGGTAGAGGCCGGGCTCCGCCGGCACGAGCTTCTGCTTGAGCTCGGCGCACCAGGCCGGATGGGTGAAGTCGCCGGTCGCGACCACGCCGATGCCCTTGCGGCATGCCCAGGCGGCGAGGTGTTCGAGGTCGAGATCCCGGCTCGTCGCGCGCGAATATTTCGAGTGGACGTGCAGATCCGCGTGGAAGCGCATGCGGGCCGCGCCTTCTTCGCCGCGGGGACGCACCAGCGGGGCGTCCGGGAAAATCGGCGCGCCATAAGGGCGCGATTCGCCCGGAGACGGAAAGCACCCCTGTGGACATCAAGCTGCGTCGTGCGCCGGCTGCACGCGCGCTGGGCGCGATTGCCCAAGATTGCACCACGGCCGCGCTGCCGGCAGGGCGGTCGGCTAAGGGGGTGGGCAGCCGCAACGAATTGATGAAGCTCAGGAATCCGTATCCACGCGGCTTTGGCACGAGGCTTGAAAATTGCCGCTTGCGCCCATGCAAGCCTCGCTCAAGATCGTCATCGTCGACGCGAACCCGACCCGGACGGCGGTCCTGGAAGACGCCCTGCGCGAGGCGGGCCACGCCCATATCGTGCGCCTTGGTGAAACCTCGCAGCTCCTTGCGCGCATCTGCGCGCTTGATCCCGATGTCGTCATCATCGACCTCGAAACGCCCCGGCGCGCCGTGCTCGAGCAGATGTTCGAGGTGAGCCGGGCGGTCAAGCGGCCCGTCGCCATGTTCGTCGAGGAGAGCGACAAGGCGGCGATCGAGGCTGCGGTCGATGCCGGCGTTTCCGCCTATGTCGTCGGGGGGCTCCGCAAGGAGCGCATCGCCAATATCCTCGATCTGTGCATCTCGCGCTTCAAGTCCTTCGCCCGCTTGCGCGAGGAGCTCGAGCGCGCGCGCTGCGCGCTCGAGGAGCGCAAGGTCATCGACCGCGCCAAGGGCATTCTCATGACGGCAAAGAACCTGACCGAGGATGCGGCCTATGGCTTGCTGCGCAAGACGGCGATGAACGAGAACAAGAAAATCGCCGACGTCGCCCAGTCCGTGGTCACGGCCGCTGGCCTGTTGAAATGAGCGGATCTTGGCTGCACGATTTTTTTGCAACGAGGCTCGTCGCAGGGCAGACCGGCGTTCTCCCATCCGCGCTAGGCTCCCGTTCGGCCGGCTCATCCTATTGATTTTCTGGGATTTTTCCCGACCGCTTGGGGGTTGGCACGAAGCTTGTAAAGCACGACGCGAGGCGCCGCCAACGCTGGCGGCGTCGCAGTTTTGGCACAAGACGCAACCGGCAACGCCGCCGCCCTGGAAAGACGCTTTCGAGCGCCGGGCGGCGGCGCTTTTTCGTCTTTCCGTCCGCCCGCAGCGGAATTGCCCTCGCCACCGCCGCTATCGCCACCCAGAAAGGAACATACTGATGAGGAAGCGGAATTCGACCTGGATTGCGGATTGGAATCCGGAGGATGAGACGTTCTGGAAATCCACGGGCAAATCGATCGCTCAACGTAATCTCATCTGGTCGATTTTTGCCGAGCATCTCGGGTTTTCGATCTGGCTGCTCTGGAGCATCGTCGCAACCAAGTTGCCGCAGGCCGGCTTTCATTACACGACGGACCAACTGTTTCAGCTCGTCGCGCTGCCCGGACTCATCGGCTCGCTCATGCGGTTTCCTTATACGTTTGCGGTTACGACGTTCGGCGGCCGAAATTGGACGATTTTCAGCGCGGCGGTGCTGTTCATACCGACGCTGGCGCTCGCGTACTTCGTCACCCAGCCTGACACGCCGTTCTGGCTGATGCTGCTGGTCGCGGCAACCGCGGGCCTCGGCGGCGGCAACTTCGCCTCGAGCATGGCCAATATTTCCTTCTTCTATCCGGACCGTATGAAGGGCTGGGCACTCGGCTTGAATGCAGCCGGCGGAAATATCGGAGTGAGCGGCGTGCAGCTGCTCACCCCGCTGCTGTTGGGATTCGGCTTTATCAGCCTCTACCAGGCGACCCCGGTCGCCGAAGGCCTTTATCTACAGAACGCCGGGTTGATGTGGCTGTTGCCGCTGATCATCGCGGTGATCGGCGCGTTTCTCTTCATGAACAATCTCACTTCGGCACGCTCCTCGTTCAAGGACCAACTCGTCATCGTCAAGCGCAAGCACACCTGGGTGATGTCGTACATCTATATCGGAACGTTCGGCTCGTTTATTGGCTACTCCGCGGCGTTCCCGCTGCTGATAAAAACCCAATTCCCGGAGGTCACGGTCGCCATTGCCTTCCTGGGACCGCTGGTGGGTTCGCTTTCGCGTCCGCTCGGGGGATTGCTCGCCGACAAAATCGGCGGTGCGATCGTGACGTTCTGGAACTTCATCGTCATGGGCACCGCGACGATCGGTGTGATGTACTTCGTCGACGTCAAGAATTTTGCCGGATTTCTGACGATGTTTCTGATCCTCTTCGTCACGACGGGAGTCGGCAACGGCTCGACCTACCGAATGATCCCGGCCATCTTCCGCGAGGAGAAGCGAAGGGAGACGAAAAGCGTAGGTGAAGCCGCCCGGGCCGCCGCGTTGCGGGCGGCCACTCTCGAGAGCGCCGCCGCGTTGGGATTTATCGGCGCCGTCGGCGCCTGCGGGGGCTACTTGATCCCGCGCGGCTTTGGCGCCTCCATTGCCGCGACCGGAAGTCCTCACCTGGCTTTGGCGGTCTTCCTTGCGTTCTACGTGACCTGCATCGCCAGCACGTGGTGGTACTACCTGCGCAAGAGCACGTTGGGGTCGATTGCGCCCAGTCTTGCCGAAGCGCGCGTGTGAAGACGGGCATGAGCCGCGTTCGTTCCCGGCGCGCGCGGTTTGTGCACACGGTCGAGGAGCCCCGGATCGGGCTCCTCGACCGCTTTTGTCAAGACCGCGGCCCGACTCATCACGCTAACCGAGGCACATGATGACTCCTGAGCAGGTGACGCTCGTGGAGCAAACGTTTGCAGAGGTCGCGCCGGTGGCGGCCGAGGCGGCGGAGGCTTTCTATGGCAGGCTGTTCGAGGTCGCTCCGGCGGTGCAGCCGCTCTTTCCCGGCGACATGACGGAGCAGCGACGCAAGCTCATGGCAAGCCTTGCCTTCGTGGTTCGCGGCCTGTCCGATCTGCCCAGCATTCTGCCGGCCGCGAGCGCACTGGCCAAACGGCATGTCGAGTACCGCGTCAAGCCGGAACATTATCCGGTGGTCGGTGAGGCGCTGCTGTGGACCTTGGCGCGCGCACTAGGGCCGCGGTGGACGCCGCAGGTCGCCTCGGCCTGGACAGCCGCCTATACGACGTTGTCCGACGTCATGATCGAAGCGGCATATGCCCCGCCGCACGCGGCCGAATAGGGCTCACTCCTCTCTGTAGCCGTACTCCGGCACGTTTCCGGAGTTGCCGTAATATTTATAGGGCAGAAACTTGCCCGACATCGTGATCTTGACCCGGTCGCCTTTCGGATTCGGCAGCCGTTCGATCTGCATGTCGAAATCGATGGCCGACATGATCCCGTCGCCGAACTCCTCCTCGATCAGCGCCTTCCACGCCGGCCCGTTCACCATGACCAGCTCGTAGAAGCGATAGATCAGCGGGTCGGTCGGGGGCATCGGCACGCCGGCGCCGCGCATCGGCACCTCGTTGAGCATCGCCGCCTCCGCCTTCGACAAACCGAAGAGGTCGGCGGCGTTAGCTGCCTGGGGCTTCGTCAGTTTCATCTGGCCGAGCAGCGCGCCGACCAGCAGCACCGGCGACGTGCCGCCGATCTTTTCGTGGATGTATTTCCAGCTCCATCCCTTCTCGCGCTTGATGTCGAGAATTTTCTCAGTGAGATCGGCACGCGTCATGGGTGTCTCCTCGGCTTTGGCTGGATTTTAAAGTTCATGCACGGTGTTGCGCGAGGCTCGGCCGCGACGAGGTGGGGAAGTCTGCGACGACCTGCATAGGGGAGCGGGCTTGCCCGCCGTCAGTCGAATCGAGAGAAGCGGGCCGGGTGGCGGAGACCTGCGGCGTCCCCGGCCGCACTACCGGCACGTGACGGCGGTCATAATTCGTGCCCGCCATTTCGTCGGCAAAATTTTTACTCCGGCTCACCAGAAAATCGATGATGTGGTTGCGCACCCCGTAATAGAGCGGATGGCGATGCACGTCGTTGCGTTGGCGCTCCTTGGGCAGCGGATTCTCGACGATCTCGGCCAGCACCGCGTTCGGCCCGTTGGTCATCAGCACCACGCGGTCGGCGAGATAGATCGCCTCATCCACGTCGTGGGTGATCATGAACGCGGTCTGGCCGGTCTCGAGGCAGATGCGCCGCACTTCATCCTGCAGCGTGCCACGCGTGAGCGCGTCGAGCGCGGAGAACGGCTCGTCCATCAGCATGATCTTCGGCTCGATAGAGAGCGTCCGCGCGATGCCGACGCGCTGCTTCATGCCGCCGGAGAGCTCCGCCGGCCGCTTGTGCTCGGCGCCGGTCAGCCCCACTAGGTCGATAAACTTCTGCGCCTGGCGATTGAGATCGCCCCTGTTCATGAACCGCCACTTCGAGGCTACCGCATACGCGACGTTGCCCATGACCGTGAGCCAGGGAAGAAGCGCATGGCTCTGAAAGATGACCGCGCGGTCGAGGCTTGGGCCTTCAATCGCCTGATTGTCGACGATGACCGCGCCGTCCGAGGGCGCCTCGAGGCCGGCGAGGATATTGAGCACCGTGGTCTTGCCGCAGCCGGAGTGGCCGATGATGCACACGAATTCGCCGCGCGCCATCGACAGCCACAAATCCTCGAACACGGTGGTGCTGCCGCCGCCAGCCGCCGGAAAGCGCTTGCTGACGCTCTCAATCGAGATGAATTTATCGGTCATGGGGCGCTACATTCTGCGGCAAATGCGAGTGCAGCGAGCCGCAGCGCCCTCCGCCGCAAGGGAGAGGCGGTTTCGCATTCGTGACTGCGTGAGCGGAAACTGCATGAGTCTCAGTCTCACTCCGGAAACGTCACTAGCTTCGTCGCGCGCGCGAGAACCTGGTCAAGCACCATGCCGACGACCCCAATCACCAGGATCGCGGTGATCACGTTGGTGATGGAGAGGTTGTTCCACTCGTTCCACACGAAGTAGCCGATGCCGGTGCCGCCGACCAGCATCTCGGCCGCGACGATCACCAGCCAGGCGATGCCGATCGAAATGCGCATTCCGGTGAGGATCGTCGGCGCCGCCGCTGGCAGGATGATGGTGAAGGCGCGGCGGAAGGTCCCGACCTCGAGCGTGCGCGCGACGTTGAGCCATTCCTTGCGCACGGCGGCGACGCCGAACGCGGTGTTGATCAGCATCGGCCACAGCGAGCAAATGAAAATCACGAAGATCGAGGAGAGGCTCGAGTCCTTGATGGTGTAGAGCGCGAGCGGCATCCAGGCGAGCGGCGAGATCGGCTTAAGCACCTGGATGAAGGGATCGAGCGCCCGGCTCATCAGCGGCGACATGCCGATGAGAAAGCCGACCGGGATCGCCACCGCCACGGCGATGAGATAGCCGATCATCACCCGCGCGATGGAATAGGCGAGCTGGATGCCGAGCCCTTTGTCGTTCGAACCGCGGTCGTAGAACGGGTCCTTGAGGTGCTGCCAGATTTTCAGCCCGACGTCGGCCGGGCCGGGCATCGCCGATTTGCCTTGGCTGGCGGTCGCGCCGACAAGCTTGGCGTATTCGGGATCCATGCTGGCGACGGGGCCGCCGCCTCTGGTGGCGAGGTGCCACACGCCGATGAAGGTGCCGAACAACAGCAGCGACACCAGCGCCGCCCGCCACGTCACTGCCATCGTCGCTCTCCCGGCAAAACGTTGAAGTGAAGTCAAGATAGGCAACGAACTCGGCCTGCTCCCTCCCCGCTTGTGGGGGAGGGGTGGGGAGGGGGGTCGTAGTTGCGGTGCGAGGCGCGTCCTACAACACCGACCTCCACCCCTCCCCACAAGGGGGAGGGGAGTCCACCGAGTCTGCGGCCCAGCCGTGCATCAATCTCATCGGAGCACGATCTAAGCTCGCTTGATCGCGAAGCTGTTGAGATAGTCTTCGGGCTTGGCCGGATCGAATTCCTTGCCCATGACCTTGAAGCTTTTCGAGCGTGCCTCAGGCGGTGTGAGCCCAGCCTCTTGCATGAGCTTGGCGGTGTCGGTCGCAAGGTAGACCTGCTCGGCCACCGCCTTGTAGTCCACGTCGCCCTTGATTTGTCCCCAGCGTTTCATCTGCGTAAGGATCCAGATCGCAAACGACTGCCACGGAAACGGATCGAAATCGATGCGATTGGGATCGCGCTTCACATTGCCGAGACCGTCGGCGTAGGTGCCGGTGAGAATCTGCTCGAGCACCGTCTCGGGTTGGTTGAGGTAGTTCGCCGGGGCGATGGCGGCGGCGATCTGCTTGCGGTTCTCCGCCTTGTGCGCGAAGGCCGTGGCGTCAATGATCGACTTGAGCAGCGCCGCATAGGTGTTCGGCATCGTTGTGATGAATTCTTTCGAGGCCGCGAACGCGCAGCACGGATGCCCGTCCCACAGCTCCTTCGACAGCACGTGGATGAAGCCCACCCCGTCGTAGACCGCGCGCTGGTTGAAGGGATCGGGGCCGAGATAGCCGTCGATGTTGTCGGCGCGCAGATTGGCCACCATCTCCGGCGGGGGAACCGAGCGGATCTGGATGTCGGTATCGGGGTCGAGGCCGTGCTCGGCGACGTAGTAGCGCAACAGATAGTTGTGCATGGAGTAGTCGAACGGCACGGCGAATTTGAAGCCCTTCCACAGCTTCGGGTCGTTCTTGTCCTTGTGTCTGACGGCGAGCGTGATCGCCTGGCCATTGATGTTCTCGACCGCCGGCATCGTATAGGGAATCGGATTCGATCCGGCGCCCAGCGTGATGGCGAGCGGCATCGGCGAGAGCATGTGGGCGGCGTCGTATTCTTTGTTGAGCGTCTTGTCGCGAATGACCGCCCAGCCGGCGGTCTTGATCACCTCCACGTTCAGTCCATGCTTGCTGTAGAAGCCCATCGGGTGCGCCATGATGATGGGCGTGGCGCAGGTGATCGGGATGAAGCCGACCTTGAGATCCTTCTTCTCCGGCGTGCCGGCCTGCGCGAAGGCCTCGCTCGCGGTGTTGAGCGGGAAGAGTTGCGAGAGCGCGGCGAGCGCGGTCGAGGCGCCGACCGACTTGAGAAAGAGGCGGCGTGCACGATCCTGCGGAAAGACGGCGCGCATGACCG
>VAZM01000152.1:0-488 GCA_005883135.1 Alphaproteobacteria bacterium | reverse complement strand
CCTGCTCGTGCTCGGCCTGGCTGCGGTGGCGCCCGCAGACACATCCCGTTCGATTGAGCCGGCGCTCGGCATCGAAGGGGTCGTCGAAGGTGGACATGGCGGCGCGCTCCATTCTTGCGCCGGCGCGCACGCCGGCATCCGTCGGCGAATTAGCAATGGCCGTGCCAAACCGTGGGTTTTGCGTCGCAACCGCCGCCGACCTGCGGCGTCATGTCCACCTTTCTCCCGGCGCTGCCCGGGAGCGCGGACAAGCTTACGCAGTCTGCGCAAGCTTGATTGCGCGCCGGGCAGGCGCAGGACCTGAACGAGAAACGGGCGTGCCACGCGCTTTGCGCCGCGCCCAAAACACCGACCGGGCGCCTGTTTGTTAGGCAATCGCTGAAGTTTCGAGCAGCGGGACACGGCGGACGGGTGGAGCGTGGCGCCAGCCGCCGCTATGGCGCGCACGGCCGGCGGTGAAATCCGGCCCACCTTTTGCTTTTGCTCGG
>VAZM01000605.1:2373-3463 GCA_005883135.1 Alphaproteobacteria bacterium | reverse complement strand
CAGTAGTTTCAGACCTAGATAGGGCGTGAACAGCACCGCCACGATCCAGGACGCGATCAGAGCTAGGCCGACGATCCAGAAAATACCACCGGCATATTCGCCGGCGCTCGACTTGGCGAAGCCGACCGGCAGAAATCCGGCCGCCGTAACCAAGGTGCCGGTCAGCATTGGCAACGCGGTCGAGGTCCAGGCAAAGGTTGCCGCCCGTGCCCGGTCCCAGCCCTGTTCCATCTTCACGACCATCATCTCGATGGCAATGATGGCGTCGTCGACGAGCAGCCCGAGCGCGATGATGAGAGCGCCGAGCGTGATCCGGTGAAGGTCGATGCCCGCCGCATACATGACGAGCATCACGATCGCCAAGACCAGCGGCACCGATAACGCCACCACGATCCCCGTGCGCCAGCCGAGCGACAGGAAGCTCACTACCAGCACGATGACCAGCGCTTCGGCAAAGGTCTTGACGAACTCCGAGACCGATTCGTCCACGATGTGGGGCTGGTCGGCGATTTGCGTGATTTCGATCCCGACCGGAAGCTCGGCCGTGATCGCGGCCATTGCGCGTTTGAGGTTCTCGCCGAGCGTGATGATGTTGGCGCCGTCCTGCATGGACACGCCAAGGCCGAGCGCCGGCTTCCCGTCCACGCGCACAAGGAAGGTCGGGGGGTCCTCGTAGCCGCGCCGCACCGACGCGACGTCCCCAAGCCGGAAGATCTGGCCGTTGGCCTGGACCGGCACCGCGGCGATCGCCGCGACGCCAGTGAACGCGCCGGTCACCCGCACATTGATGCGATCGGCTGAGGTATCGACCGAGCCGCCAGAGACGACGGCGTTCTGCCTGGCCACGCTGTCGAAAATCTGTTGCGGCGTCACGCCAAGGGTGGCCAGCTTGGCATGGCTGAACTCGATGAAGATCTTCTGCGGCCGCTCACCGATGATGTCGACCTTGTTGACGTCGGCAACCCGCAGCAGACGCTGGCGGATGTCCTCAGCGCGCGCCTTGAGCTCGGCAAGGCTCAGACCATCAGCGGCCAGCATGTAGAGCGCTGAGTAGACATCGCCGTATTCGTCGTTGAAGTTCGGCCCGACG
>VAZM01000605.1:0-2287 GCA_005883135.1 Alphaproteobacteria bacterium | reverse complement strand
CGGATATCGCCCACCTTCTTGCGGACCTGGTACCACAGCTCCTTCACCCGCGCGGGCGGCGTGCGGTCGAGGAGGATGACGCGGATGAACGAGACGCCGGGCTGTGAATAGCTTTCGATGCGGTCGAGGTAAGGCAGCTCCTGCAGCTTCTTCTCGACCTTGTCAGCGACCTGCTCCTGCATCTCTGCCGCGGTCGCGCCGGGCCAGGCGACCTGCACGATCATAGTCTTGATCGTGAACGATGGGTCCTCGGCGCGGCCGAGATTGCGATAGGAATAGATGCCAGCTGCAGCGAGCAGAATGATTAAAAAGAGAACGAGAGACTGATGCGTGATCGCCCATTGCGACAGGTTGAGGCGCTGCATGACACCATCCTTTTAGCGAGCTTCGACGGTCCGGACTTTGAGGCCGGCATCAAGCTTGTGTACGCCGAGTGTCACCACCTCATCTCCATCGCCGATGCCGCTGGTGACCAGCGCTGCGTCCTCAGCGAATGAAACGACCGTCACCGGCCGCAATGTCAGAGTGCCGGACGAGTCGACTACATACACAGAGGGACCGCTGCCACGGTTCAGAATCGCCGAGAGCGGCAGCTTTGCGACCTTTGCATCAACCGCCTGTGTGAGCGTGACTGTGGCGGTCATCCCAAATGCCACCGTGTCATCCGGGTTCTCGATCGTGAAGCGTGCAGCATAGGTGCGGGTCGCAGGGTCGGCCTGTGGCGCAAGTTCACGCAGTCGCGCCTCGAAGCTACGATCGCGGTCCGCCCACAATCGAACGATGGCCTTCGACTTACGTGCCTCGGTGAGCCAGGTCTCTGGCAGTGCGATGAGGGCTTCCTTCTCGCCACGGTGGGCGAGGCGCGCCACGGCTTGACCAACTGCGACCACCTGACCTGGCTCGGCGAGCGTGGCGGTGATCACGCCGTCGGCATCGGCCTTGAGGTCGGCATAGGTGAGTTGGTTGCGCGCGAGATCGAGCGCGCGCTGCGCGCGGTCGAGGCGGCCTTGTGCTTCATCGCTTGCCGCCTTCTTGCGGTCGAAGTCGGCCAGCGAGGCCCAACCGCTGGTCTTTAGTTTCGAATAGCGCTCGAAGTCGGCGGCCGCCTGTGCGAGATTCGAGCTCGCTGCCGCCAGCTCCGCCTCGGCGCTTTGCACCGGCAGCCTGAGATCCTCGGGATCGAGCCGCGCGACGATATCACCGACCGCGACACGATCGCCGACATTGACGATGCGGGTGACAATCTTGCCGGCGACACGGAAGCCGAGATCTGTCTCGTAGCGTGCCCGCACCACGCCGACAAAGTCCCGCGCGCTATCCGCGCTCTCGAAGCTGACGCGCTGAATTTGCACCGGACGTTCGGACTTCAACGCGGGTGCCGTATTGGCTTCGCAGCCGGCGAGGATGAGCAGGGCGGCGAGGCCGACAAGCGCACGCGTAGAGCGGACGAGGCCACTGGACAGGGACATGGCTCGCTCCTCTGATGACGAAGATGTGATGACTGACGAAACCGTTCCTTCGTCACACTTTGGGTATGACTGCGGATGCGAAGGATGGCTCGTCCACATGAATCAGCCCCTGGGCGTGATGGCGCGAAGGAGGAAACGGACTATCCTGCGCGCGTCCCCTTCAAGGTCTTCCTGATCCTGCAAATACTGAGCGACCAGGACAGGATGGCAGAAGTGCACTAGCGATAACAAAAACAGCCGGGAGGTCTCCCGAGGATCGACCAGTTCGAACTCGCGCGCTTCGATGCCCTCTCGCAGGATGGATTCCAACACCATCCTGATGTGCTCCTTGTGCGCACGGATCGCTCCCCAACTGAGCTCGATCGCAGCCAGCACCATATCGTTAACGCGCTGATCTGTCAGACAATTTTCCTTATGATAGTCGAGGATCTCAAGCACCAGCCGTTCGATCCGTTCGGCCGCAGAGCCGCGTGAGCGCGCAACTGCCCAGGCACGGTCCTCGAGTTCCCCGAGGACCCGCTGGCAGATCGCTTCGATAATGGCGTTCTTGGACGCGAAAAAACGGTACACATTGGCCGGAGACATCTTGAGTTCGGCGGCGATGTCGGCGACCGCGGTCTTGGCGAAGCCCAGCCGGCGAAACAGCGCCTCCGCCGTATCCATGATGCGGGAGCGCGTGTCGTTTGGCTTGGTTCTGACCTGCGGGTTCATAGCTGAGCCAAGGCAATGTTGACTGACGAAAACCGTAATTCATCACACCGTTCTCGTCAAGACCCAGACCCGATCGAATTTTCGGAAAGGACAGGTTGGAAATGAGG
>VAZM01000151.1 GCA_005883135.1 Alphaproteobacteria bacterium | reverse complement strand
CGCGCAGCACGAGCTCGGCATGAAGTTCGCGCCCATGGTGAAGATGGCCGACCAGACGCAGATCTACAAATATTGCATCCAGCAGGTCGCGCAGATCTACGGCAAGAGCGTCACCTTCATGCCCAAGCCGGTCTACGGCGACAATGGCTCGGGGATGCACTGCCATCAGTCGATCTGGAAGGGCGGCAAGCCGACGTTCGCCGGCAACAAATATGCCGATCTATCGGAAACAGCGCTGCACTACATCGCCGGCATCATCAAGCATGCGCGCACGATCAACGCGTTCACCAACCCCACCACCAACTCGTACAAGCGACTGGTTCCCGGCTTCGAGGCGCCGGTGTTGCTGGCCTATTCGGTGCGCAACCGCTCCGCGTCGTGCCGTATTCCCCTCGCCTCTTCGCCGAATGGCCGCCGCGTCGAGGTCCGCTTCCCGGATCCGCTCGCCAATCCGTATCTCGGTTTTGCCGCGATGCTGATGGCCGGGCTCGACGGCATCAAGAACAAGCTCAATCCGGGCTCGCCGATCGACAAGGACCTCTACGATCTGCCGCCCGCTGAGCTCAAGCAAATCCCCACCGTGTGCGGCTCGTTGCGCGAGGCGCTCGGTTATCTCGACAAGGACCGCGACTTCCTTAAGACCGGCGGTGTATTCGACGACGACTTCATCGATAGCTACCTCGACCTGAAGATGACCGAAGTCATCCGCTTCGAGCACACGCCCCATCCGGTCGAGTTCGAAATGTACTATTCGGCGTAGCGTCCTCCTCGCATCGCGGTGTGCGATGCAAACTTGAAAGGGCGCCCAAGGGCGCCCTTTTCTTTACCGGCGAACTTCACGGCTCAGCGTTTGGAGAACTGGAACGAACGCCTCGCTTTGGCCTTGCCGTACTTCTTGCGTTCGACCACGCGCGCGTCGCGAGTGATGAATCCCCCGCGCTTCAACGCGCCGCGCAGATCCGGCTCGTAATTCATCAGCGCCTTGGACAGGCCGTGACGGACGGCACCTGCTTGGCCGGATAAGCCGCCGCCGGAAACCGTGCACGTGACGTCGTATTGACCGGCGCGATTGGTCGCCACCAGCGGCTGCTGGATCAACATGCGCAGCACCGGCCGCGCGAAATACGCCTCGACGTCGCGCGTGTTGATGGTGATCCTGCCGGCGCCCGGCTTGACCCAAACCCGCGCCACCGCGTCCTTGCGTTTGCCGGTGGCGTAGGCGCGGCCCTGTTTGTCGAGCTTTTGCACGTATTTCGGCGCCTCGGGCGCGGCAGCCGGCTTGAGCGCGGACAATTGATCGAGCGACTGCATGGTTTCAGCCATGGTCATGCGCTCCTTGTATTCTTGCGGTTCATGGCGGCGACATCGAGCGGTTCTGGGTTCTGCGCCGCATGTGGATGCGTTGGGCCCGCATAGACGCGCAGGTTACCAAGCTGGACGCGGCCCAACGGTCCGCGCGGCAGCATGCGCTCGACCGCCTTCTCCACGATCCGCCCGGGAAACTTTCCCTCGAGGATCGAACGCGCGGTGCGCTCCTTGATGCCGCCGATATATCCCGTGTGATGGCGATAGACCTTCTTCTCGCGCTTCCTGCCGGTAAACAGGATCTTCTCTGCGTTGATGACGATGACATTGTCTCCGCCATCGACGTGCGGGGTGTAGGTCGGCTTGTGCTTACCGCGCAGCCGCAGCGCGACCACGCTAGCGAGCCTGCCGACAACAAGGCCCGTCGCGTCGACGAGCACCCACTTTTTCTCGACCTCGGCCGGCTTGGCCGAAAAGGTTTTCATGGCGCAGGTCCGTACTGTTAGCCAAGGAGGTTCGAAGCTTGCGGGCTCATACACCGGGACACCCGCGGCGGTCAACGCGGCATTGAATTAATTTCCCGCCATTTCAATGGCTTGGAATTACGGTTCCATAATACCGTTGCCGGGAGGAATCGAGTAGGTGGAGGTCACGTGCGCGACCGGCTCCGCCTCGCCGTCCGAGCAGATCGTGACTTCCCCCATGGCGAGGCGCTTGCCGAGCTTGAGCAGCCGCGCCTCTGCCACGAGGTCGCGCGGCGCGGCTTTGCGCAAGAAGTTGATATTGAGGTTGATGGTCACGGCCAGCGGCACTGGGCCGATGGTGGCGAGCACCGCGACATACATCGCAAAGTCGGCGAGCGCCATCATGGTCGGGCCGGAGATCGTGCCGCCCGGGCGTATCGACATGGGTCGGAACGCCTGGCGGACCCGGCAGCCGCGCTCCCACACGGCTTCAATCCCAAGCCCGCTGTCGGAATGAAAACCTTGCGGAAACTCGCGGCGAAGAAAGCGCTCGAGCTCCTCGACTGTCATCGCGACCGGCATGCGCCGCCCTCCCGGCGCGACAGAACTAGACGATTGCGGGCAAATGAAAAGGTCTACAGGGTGAACTTACGTCCGCGTGGCGACCCCCACCCCGCCACGCTCCAGCACCCTGACCGGCGCGTGGAAATCATGCCTTGCCGAACTGTTTGCGCAACTCGTCCTTGGCCCGCATCAAATTCTTCTTGCGGGAGGCGGGCAGGCTCTTGCCGGCACGATTGATATAGAACGTGAGCATGGACAGCGCGGAGCGAAATGCGCTGGTCTTGCGGCGCCTGCTTTTTTCAGCCGACCGTTTCAAGGACGCTGCAATCCGCTTGGGATCGCGCGACGTGAAAACGCCCTTGTCGAGGGTGAGCGCATCGCTGTGTTCGGTCACATGCCGCGACCAGCGCCGGCCTGTCCGGGCTCTCCGCGACGAGCCGCGGTGGCGGCCGCGCGCTTTCCGGCCGGCACTCCTTTTGCTCGCCGTAGCTTTCCTCGCCATTGCATCACCATGCCGCAATATGCCTCGTTTCCCCTCAACGCGCCGGCTGAGGCCGTGTTCCGCCGGCCGCTTGCGCCATTCGCCCGGCGCGCTAAGTAGTAGATGTAAGATTTTCGGGCCCCAGCCGATGACAGCTCACTCCCCCGCTCGCGCCAAACCTGCCGCGGCCGCGAGCCAGCCGCCGCTGCTGCGGGAGACGATCGGCAACATAGCCGTTCTCACGCTCAACCGCCCGCAGGCCCGCAACAGCTTGTCCGAGGCGATGCTGGCTGACCTGTCTCGCGAGTTCGATAGTCTCGCCGCTGATAAGCGCATTCGCGCGGTGGTGCTTGCAGCGCACGGATCCGCGTTCTCCGCGGGCCATGACCTCAAGGAATTGACCGCGCACCGCGCCGACCCGGACGGCGGACGCAGCTACACCCGCCACATCATGGAGCGCTGCAGCGCCTTGATGCTTTCGGTCCTGCGGCTGCCGCAGCCGGTGATCGCGGCGGTGGAAGCGACCGCCACGGCGGCCGGATGCCAACTCGTCGCCACCTGCGATCTCGCCGTGGCCTCCACGACCGCGAAGTTCTGCACGCCGGGCGTGCATATCGGCTTGTTTTGCTCGACCCCGATGGTTGCCCTCTCGCGCAACGTGGCGCGCAAGCACGCCATGGAGATGCTGCTCACCGGGGACATGATCTCGGCGCAGGACGCCTATCGCATCGGGCTCATCAACCGCGTGGTCGAGGCCGGCACCGCACGTGAGGAGGCGCTCAACCTCGCCCGCACGATCGCCGCCAACTCGGCCGCGGCGGTGAAATTCGGCAAGGAGGCGTTCTACCAGCAGTTGGAGATGGGCGTCGCCGATGCCTACGCGCACGCGACCGAAGTCATGGTGAAAAACATGATGGCGCGCGACGCCGAGGAAGGCATTGCCGCGTTCGTGGAAAAGCGCCAGCCGACCTGGGAGGAGGACTGAGGCGGGGTCACGAACGGATCGCGCGCACGACCGCCTCGCAGCGGCGGCGCAGGCGCGGCCTGACGAAATCAACGAAGGCGCGCAGCTTCGGCGGCGGGTGCCGTCCACCCGGGTAGAGAAGATGGATCGGCAAGTCCTCGCCCTCGTACGCCGCCAGCAGTCGCAGCAGTGAACCGCGGGCAATATCGTCAGCCGCCTGGTAGCTGAGCACACGGGTGACGCCGAAGCCGGCTCTCACCGCGTCGAGAGCAGCTTCGGCCGTGGTCACGACGAGGCGTGGCTTTATCGACGCGCTTCCTTCGCCGGTCTCGTTCCGAAACATCCAATGCTCCACACCTGCGATGCCGGAAAACGCGACGACGGCGTGCATCCCGAGATCCGCGGGCAGCTTCGGCGCGCCGCGGCGTGCGACATAGTCGGGGGAAGCAACGACGATGCGGCGAACCGCGCCCACGCGGGTCGCCACCGCCGAGCTTTCTGCCAGCGCACCAATGCGCACCGCGATGTCGAGCCCCTCCTCGATCAGGTCTACCGGTCGATCGAGCAAGCTGAGCGTCACCGACACGTCGGGAAATTGACCGAGGAACTCGGTCACGATCGGCAGTACATGCAGCCGGCCGAACAGGATCGGCGCGGTCAAGCGCAGTTCGCCGCGCGGCGCCGTGCCCGCGCCGGCGGCGGCCCGTTCGATCTCCTCGAGATCGGCGAGCACGCGGCGCGCGCCAGCGAGAAACCGATCACCCGCTTCCGTGAGGCTGACGGCGCGGGTGGTACGGTTGAGAAGGCGCACTCCGAGCCGCGCTTCGAGGTCGCCGATGACGCGGGTCACGGCGGCCGGGGAACGGCGTAGCCGCCGCGCGGCGGCGACGAAGCTGCGCCGCTCGGCAACCTCGACAAACACCGCGATAGCCTCGGCGCGATCCATTATTCCAATTACCGCAACGATCTATTGCAATGTGTGCAGATTATAATCGTGCGCGCAACAGCATATTGCAGGAGGTATGTCCGACCCACCGAGACCGATGCCATGACGAACAACAGCGACATCGTCTTCACTCCGGCCGCTCGGCACGTTCAGGCCCAGCACGGTTCTGCGCACGCCTATGCGAAACGCATTGCCGCCGGCTTTCCGGATCGTGTGACACCTGAGCTCGCCGCCTTCATCGCCGAGCTCGATACCGCGTTTCTTGGCACCGTCTCGGGCGCCGGCGCGCCCTATATCCAGCACCGCGGCGGGCCGAAGGGCTTCATCAAGGTGCTCGACGAGAAAACGCTGGGTTTTGCCGACTTCGCCGGGAACCGGCAGTACATCACGATCAGCAACCTCGCCGAGACCGATCGCGCCTATCTGTTCCTGCTCGATTTCGCGCGCCAGCGGCGGATCAAGCTGTGGGGACGCGCGCGCGTGGTCGAGGACGATCCCGCGTTGCTCGCCCGCCTGAGCGACGCCGGTTATCGCGCGCGCCCGGAGCGCGCGATCCTGTTCACGGTCGAGGCGTGGGACGTCAACTGCTCCCAGCACATCACCGCGCGTTTCACCGAGGACGAGATCGCGCAGGCGACGGCGACGCTGCTGGAGCACATCGCAAGGCTGGAGACGGAGAACGCGCGGCTGCGCGCGGCGGCAGTCGCAAGCGCGGTCACGGAGGGGGCGGACGCACCCGGCCCGGCGTCGTAGGCGCACCCTTTCCAGCCCGCGCAGACCTCCATATCTTCGCAACCGAAGGCGGCGCCGGCATGGACCACGACAGCTACGACGACCGTTACATCCGCGGCATTCTCAACACCGTCAAGACCATCGCGATGGTTGGGGTCTCGGCGAATACGAGCCGGCCGAGCTACTTCGCGTTCAAATACCTGCTCGAGCGCGGCTATGGCATGATCCCGATCAATCCCGGCCTGGAAGGGCAAGACTTGCTGGGCCGTAAGGTCTACGCCAAGCTCGCCGACGTCCCAGAACCCATCGACATGGTCGACATCTTCCGAGCGGCGCGCTACGCGCCCGGCATCGTCGAGGAAGCGCTCGCGCTCAGTCCGCGCCCGCAGGTCATCTGGATGCAGCTCAGTATCCGCAACGACGAGGCAGCGGAGCTCGCCGAGGCGAACGACCTCAAGGTGGTGATGAACCGCTGCCCGAAGATCGAATACGGCCGCCTGTCGTCGGAGATCGCCTGGATGGGAGTGAACACCCGTACCCTGACCGCCAAGAAGGCTCGCCTGTTCGGACGCGGCATCCAGCGCATGGCGCTCGACCGTGTCACGCTCGCCGGCGCCGCCGATTCGGCGACGCGCGCGCACAAGCCCGACAACGGCGACCGCTAGCGACCGCTTGCGGGCGGCTCGTCTGGCGGGGACCGCCGCCGCCCCAAGCCTTGACGGGCTAACGCGCTTCGATAAACCAGCTTTCAGGATCCGCGGACCGCCCGGTCCCGGCGAGACGAGGACCGGCCATGACCGACCGCATCCCAGGCTTTGCCACGCTCGCGATCCATGCCGGCGCGCAGCCCGATCCGACCACCGGCGCGCGCGCGACGCCGATCTACCAAACGACATCGTTCGTGTTCGAGGACGTCGATCACGCGGCCTCATTGTTCGGCCTGCAGACCTTCGGCAACATTTACACGCGCATCGGCAATCCGACCAACGCGGTGTTGGAGGAGCGCGTCGCCGCGCTCGAAGGCGGCACCGCCGGATTGGCGGTCGCCTCCGGGCATGCCGCGCAAGTCGTCGCCCTGCATTGCCTGATGACGCCGGGCGACGAGCTGGTCGCCGCAAAGAAGCTTTATGGCGGCTCGATCAACCAGTTCAATCACGCGTTCAAGAATTTCGGTTGGAACGTCGTCTGGGCCGAGCCCGACGACATCGCGACGTTCGAACGCGCCGTGTCGCCGAAGACCAAGGCGATTTTCGTCGAGTCGATCGCCAATCCCGGCGGCGTCATCACCGACATCGAGGCGATCGGCAAAATCGCCAAGAGCGCCGGCGTTCCGCTGATCGTCGACAACACCCTGGCCACGCCATATCTGTGCCGCCCAATCGAGTATGGCGCAGACATCGTCGTGCACTCGCTGACCAAATTTCTCGGCGGTCACGGCAATTCGATCGGCGGGGTCATCGTCGACGGCGGCACCTTCAATTGGTCGCGCGAAAAGCGCTATCCGATGCTGTCCGAACCGCGGCCGGAATATCATGGCATCGTGCTGCACGAGACCTTCGGCAATTTCGCCTTCGCCATCGCTTGCCGCGTGCTCGCCTTGCGCGATCTCGGGCCGGCGCTCTCGCCGTTCAATGCGTTTCTCATTCTCACCGGCATCGAAACGCTGCCGCTGCGGATGCAGCGGCACTGCGACAACGCGCTGGCGGTGGCGCAATGGCTCGCCGATCAGCGCGAGGTCGCATGGGTGAGCTACCCGGGACTCGCCGGCGACCGCTATCACAATCTGGCCAAGAGGTACGTGCCGAAGGGCGCGGGCTCCTGCTTCACGTTCGGGCTCAAAGGCGGCTACGACGCAGGCGTCAGGCTCGTCTCCAACGTGAAGCTGTTCTCGCATCTCGCCAATATCGGCGACACCCGCTCGCTGATCATTCATCCGGCCTCGACCACGCACCGCCAGCTCACCGACGCGCAGAAAATCCAGGCCGGCGCCGGCCCCGACGTCGTCCGCCTTTCGATCGGGCTCGAGGACAAGGCCGACATCATCGGCGATCTCGAGCAAGGATTGGCTGCGGCCT
>VAZM01000604.1 GCA_005883135.1 Alphaproteobacteria bacterium | reverse complement strand
GCTTCAACATGGAAAGCAACGTCTATCTCGGTCTGCGCGCGATCTTTTGGCAGCTCGCGCGCAAAAACCGATGACCAGTTGCGCGACGTCGTCGGACGCATGTGGGACATGGCGGTGCATCTGGAGGATGGCAGCGTCTCCGATGCCGAGCAGGCTCTGCGCGCGGCGGAGGAAGCGCTGCGGCAGGCGCTGGAACGTGGCGCCAGCGACGAGGAGATCAAGAGGCTTGCCGACCAGTTGCGCGCGGCGCTCGACAAGTTCCTGCAGGCGCTGGCGGAGCAAATGCGCAAGAATCCACAACAGCTCGCCCGGCCGCTCGATCCCAACGCACGCCAGCGCAGGATCTCAAGAGCATGATCGACCGGCTGGAGCAGATGGCCCGCTCCGGCGCCAAGGACGCCGCGAAACGGCTGCTGCAGGAGCTGCAGTCGATGCTCGAGAACCTGCAGACTGCCCGTCCCGGCCAGCAGATGGACGGCGACGGCGACGACGACATGATGTCGGCGCTCGACGAGCTCGGCGATGTGATCCGCAAGCAGCAGCAATTGCGCGATCGCACATTCCAGCAGGGTCAGGATCAGCGGCGCGACCGCCAGCGCGGACAGCGTGGCCAGCAGGGCCAAGACGGCCAGCAGGGCCAAGACGGCCAGCAGGGCGACCAGATGGGCGAGTTGCGCGAAAATCAGCAAGCATTGCGCGATCAGCTCAAACGACTGATGGAAGAGTTGCGCAAGAAGGGCTTTGGCCAGGGCCAGCAGGGCCAGGGCGAGATGGACCAATTGGGCCGTGCCGGCGAAGCCATGGGCGATGCCGAAGGGCAACTGGGTGACGGGAACGCGGACGGGGCCGTCGACTCACAAGGTCGCGCGCTCGAAGCGTTGCGCCGAGGGGCGCAGAATCTGGCCCAGTCGATGCAGCAGCAGGGGATGTTGGGTCCCGGCCCCAACGGCCAGCCCGGTCGGCTCGGGCTGCCGCGCGCGCAACAGGACACCGATCCGCTGGGTCGGCCGCTGCGCGGGCGCGACTACGGCGACGACACCACGGTCAAGGTGCCTGGTGAGATCGACGTGCAGCGCGCGCGGCGCATCCTCGAGGAATTGCGTCGACGCTTCGGCGAGAACTTCCGCCCGCAGCTCGAGCTCGAATACATCGAACGGCTGCTGCGGGATTTCTAATAAGCCGGAGATCAGATGCCGGAGGACGAAACCGAGCCCCGGTCGTCGCTCATCGCTCGCGGCAAGGACCTGCGCTCGAAGCGAACCCGGGCTTGACCGTAGCCGCGGCTCGGTTAACGAATTCGCAAACCATAGGCGCCCAGCCTAGGCCGCGCGGTTGCCGTCGCGGGCATCGCTCTCTGGGGAGAGGCAGGGTGGTCCGGTTCGAACACGTGGGATTGCGTTACGGACTCGGTGCCGAGGTTCTGCGCGATCTCACGTTCCGTATCGATCCCCGATCGTTCCAGTTCATCACCGGGCCTTCTGGCGCTGGCAAAACGTCGCTTTTGCGTCTCCTGTTCCTTTCTCTGCGGCCCACACGCGGGCTGATCACGCTATTCGGCCACGATATCGCCACGCTCAGCAAGGACGCGTTGGCGACGCTGCGGCGGCGCATCGGCATCGTGTTCCAGGATTTCCGGCTGCTCGACCACATGACCACCTACGAGAACGTCGCGCTGCCGTTCCGGGTGTTGGGGCGCGAGGAGGACACCTTCCGCGACGAGGTGATCGAGCTGTTGCGGTGGGTCGGGCTCGGCGAACGCATGTCGGCACTGCCGCCGGTGCTCTCGGGCGGCGAGAAGCAGCGCGCCGCGATCGCGCGCGCCGTGATCGCGCGGCCGCAGCTCCTGCTCGCCGACGAGCCGACCGGCAATGTCGATCCCAATCTGGCGCAGCGCCTGCTGCGCCTGTTCGTCGAGCTCAACAAGTCGGGGACCTCGGTGATCATCGCCACCCACGATATCGCCTTGATGGACCAGTACGACGCCCCTCGGCTTGTGCTGCACGAAGGTCGGCTGCATGTCTACGATTGAACCCGTGATGGAAGCAGACGAGCAGGCGGCGGGCGAGCTCGACGAGCGCACGCAGCCACTGCCGCGTTTCGAGACGCCGATCGTGCCGAAGGCCACGATTGCCGGCCGCGCTCTGGTCGCGGTCATCGCCATCATGACCTTTCTGGCCGCGCTGACCACCGGCGCCGTTCTCCTGGTGCGCGCGGCGGCGAGCGATTGGCAGGCGGACGTGTCGCGCGAGGTCACCATCCAGATCCGCCCGACGTCCGGTCGCGACCTCGAGGCGGACGCGGCGGCGGCCGCCGGCATTGCCCGCGCCTTGCCCGGTATCGCCGAGGTGCGGCCGTTTTCCAAGGAGGAGTCGGCGCAATTGCTGGAGCCGTGGCTCGGCACCGGACTTGTGCTCGACGAGCTGCCGGTCCCGCGCATTGTGGTCGTGCGGCTCGCGGCCGACGCGGCGCCCGATTTGACGCAGCTGCGCAGCCGGCTCGCGACTACCGTCCCGAGCGCGACGCTTGACGATCATCGCAGCTTCGTGGAGCGCATGCGCGCGATGGCGCGCGCAGCGGGCTGATCGCCACCATACTATCGGTGGCTTTCGCGGCCCACGCGGCCATGGCCACGAACCGCCCGGTGATCGAGGTGCTGTTTTTCATCGGCGCCAAGACGAGCTTCATCGCCGGCCATTTCCAGCGCCGGTTCCTGACGCTCGGCTTGCAGGGCGGCCTGATCGGCGGCGGTTGCGCGATGGCGCTGTTCGCGCTCGCCGAGATCGCGGCCCGCAGGTTTCCCGGCACGGCAGGGGGCGACCAGTTCGCCGCCTTGTTCGGAACCTTCTCGGTCGGGATCGTCGGCTATGTCGCCGTGCTCGTCCAAACCGTGCTGATCGCCGCGGTGGCGGCGGCGACGTCGCGCTTTACCGTCAACCGGACGCTCGAAACCATCCATTGACCG
>VAZM01000150.1:7793-12061 GCA_005883135.1 Alphaproteobacteria bacterium | reverse complement strand
GGCGAATCGAAGGTGACGAATACGCTGTTTGCCGGCGTGCAGATGATCCTCCCGGGCGAGGTTGCACCCGCCCACCGCCACGTGTCGTCCGCCATCCGCTTTGTGCTCGACGGCGAGGGTGCCTATACCGCGGTCGAGGGCGAGAAGGCGTATATGTCGCCCGGCGACTTCGTCATCACCGCCAACTGGGCGCCGCACGACCACGGCAACACCTCCGACAAGCCCATGCTTTGGCTCGACGTGCTCGACTTTCCACAGGTCAATTTCTTCGAGACCTCGTTTGCCGAGCAGTTCGGCAGCGCGACGCAGCCGACCAACCGGGCGGATGGGGATTCGCTCAGCTTCTACGCGTCGGGTGTGCTGCCCGACGGCGCGCCGACCGCGCTCAACCGCAGCCCCGTGATCAACTACACCTATGCGCGCACGCGGCCGATCATCGAGCGCATGCTCAAAGCCGGCGACGTCGACACGCGCCATGGCGCGCGCGTGCGCTACGCCAACCCGATCAACGGCGGTCCGGTGCTCCCGACCATGGGCGCGTATCTTGCCCTCTTACCCAAGGGCTTCAAAGGCGAGACATACCGCGCGACCGACTCGACCATCTTGGTCTGCGCCGAAGGGCAGGGCGCCACCACGGTCGAGGACGAGGTGCTGGAATGGGGGCCCAATGACGTCTTCGTGGTGCCGCCGTGGAGGCATTATTCGCACCGGGCGAGCAAGGAATCGGTACTGTTCTCGATCTCCGACCGGCCGGCGCAGGAGGCGCTCGGAATCTGGCGCGAGGATAGCGGGCCGCACTAGCGACGGTCCGGTCAGGTCGCAAGCTACTTGCCGTCGTTCCAGATGTCGGCTGCGAGCTTCCAGTCGCTTCCGACCTTCTCCCACACCACGAGATATTTGCCCGTAACTTCCTGCGGTCTCGGACCTTTGGTCTTCAGGCTGAAAGTCCCGATCTCGCGCGCCGCCGAAGGCCCGATTGCCTTCACGTCGACGGTTATAAGCTTCGGATCGGTGACTTGCTCCGCCATGTTCTTCCACATTGCCTCGATCGCGGCTCTGCCCTTGACCATGCCGGAACCCGGCGGGAAGGCGGTCGCGTCGTCGGTGTAGAGCGAGGCGACGCCGGCAAAATCGCCCTTGTTGAAGCACTCGATCCACTTGGCGTTCACCGCCTCGATCTCCGCCTTCTGCGCGAACGCCGGCGCAACCAGGGCAGCAAGCAAGGCAATTACCGGTGCGATCCTGCGCATGACGCGCGCCTCCCGATTGAGCTGACGCCGGATATTCGCACGACGCGCGGAGCAAGGCGAGTTACTATGACTGCGCCGGGTGAGTGGCCCGGCGTGAGGGGCCGACGCCTCCGATGCTTACATCTTTCGTCCACGATATCCCGGGTCAGCGCGTCGTGTTCGCGCCGGGCGCGGTCGCCCGCGTCGGCGACGAAGCGGGGCGACTTGGATTGAGTCGGGCGCTGGTGATCGCAACGCCCGGCAGCGGCGCGCGGCTGGGCGGCCGCCTCATCGAAATTTTGGGCGCCCGCGCAGCCGGACTGCATGCGCAGGCCGTGCTGCACGTGCCGAAGCCGGTTGCGGAAGCGGGGGTTGCGGCCGCCCGCGGCGCCGATGGTCTCGTCGCCGCCGGGGGCGGCGCCGCCATCGGCCTTGCCAAGATCATCGCCCGCGATCTCGGCCTGCCGATCATCGCGGTGCCGAGCACTTATTCCGGATCGGAAGCGACGGCGATTTGGGGCCTGAGCGACGGCGAGCGAAAATTCACCGGCAAGGACGCTCGCGTTCTGCCGCGCACGATCGTCTACGACCCGGAGCTCACGCTGGCGCTCCCGGCCTCGGTGAGCGCGGCGAGCGGTATGAATGCGATCGCGCACTGCGTGGAAGCGCTGTGGGTGCCGGACCGTACGCCGTTCCTCATGGCGCTCGCGAGCGATGCGCTGCACCGCTTCGCCGTGTATTTGCCGCGCGTCGTCGCCGACGTCGCCGACCTCGAAGCGCGCGCCCAGTGTCTCGCCGCGGCGTGGCTTGCCGGCCTGGTGCTCGCCTCGGGCACCGCGCTGCAGCACAAGCTCGCACACGTGCTCGGCGGCCTCGGCCTGCCGCATGCGGAGACCCACGCGATCATCCTTCCCCACGTGACCCGCTTCAACCTCGCGGCGGCACAAGAGGCGCGGGTGCGGCTTGCGGCGGCGCTCGGCGGAGAGGGAGTGGATCGTCTTGCCGAGATGTTGCGCGGCTTTGCCATTCCGCAACGGCTAACCGAAGTCGGGTTCGACCGGCGCAAAACCGATTTCGTTGCGCAGGAAATCGCTGCAATGGGGATCAGCGTCCCGCGCAAAGTATCGGCCGAAGACGTGCGGATGTTGCTCGCCGCGGCGGATTAGCTCTCGCGACCGATCACTGTGCGGCGGCCGGCGCTTCTATTGTTTCTGCGCGCGGCGGCTCGACCCGGAATCCGCCGTCCGCTTCGAGCGCGATCCGACGCTGCGCCACCGCCTCGGCCCAGCGCGCGGTCCGCAGCAGCCCGCCGAACGAGAAGAAGTGCGGCGCAATGTCCGCGAGGTGCAGCTGCGCGCGCGCTTGCGCGAGCGCGCGCACCAAGCCATCCGGCGCCGACATGGCGAACAGCTGCCGCAGCAGGCCGGCCTGCCGCGCGAGGCTCTGGGCCGATGCCCGCACCCCGCAGCGCTTGGCGTAACGCAACAAGGTGGCCAGATTGGTGGGTCCGGCAAAGCCGATCCGCACTGGATGGTCGAGGCCGAAATCGCGCAGGCGCGCGATCCACTGCACGATCGCCTGCGCGTCGAAACAGAATTGGCTGACGATGTGGACCGCCATCCCGGTGGCCTCGGCCGAGCGGATCTTGTCTGCCAGCGCACGATCGAGATCTTGCTGCAGTATGCGCGGATGACCGTCGGGATAGCCGGCGATGCCGATCTCGCGGATGTCATGACGCTGCAGCGCACCGCCGTCGATCACCTCGATCGCGCTGCGGAAATCGCCGACGGGTTCCTCGTGATCGCCGGCAATGATCAAGAGGCGCACCACGCCCGCCTCGCCGCTGAGGCGGGCGAGAAAGTCGTTGAGCGCGCGGGCGCTGGCGAAGCCGCGGGCGGCGAGGTGCGGCACTGGCTCGAAGCCCGCCTTGCGCAGCTGCGCTGCGGCTTCGATGGCCTCCTGCGCGGGCTTTTTCGGCACCGCGCTGAGATAGACGCGTGTCGCGGGCGGAGCGATGGCGGCGAGCGCTGCGATCTCCTCCGCGGAAGGTCGCGTCGCTTCGAGCGAAAAGCCCGCCATGAAATCGGCAATCGCGGCGATCGGTTCGGGCCTATTCTCGATTTGACTCGTGGCTGCGGTCATCTCGGTCATTCCCGCCGGCGGGAGATCACGTAGGATTCGTCATAGAACCAGAGCCCGCCGTGCTCGCGCAGAACTTCGCGCGTGGCGTCGAGATAGCGGCCGTCGGCGACCACTTCGGCGAGGCGGTCGTCTTCGACCTGAGCCACATAGATCGCCGCGTTCCACGCCGCAAACAGCGTCGAGGTGCCGATCGACTGATCGGAGATCTCGCTCGGCAAGGTGTGCATGTCGTAGCGGAACAGCGATCGGTTGTCGGCGTAGGCGTTGAAGTTGAGGTCGCGCCCGGCCTGACCGAGCTCGTGCTTCACCGCCTTCATGATCTGGTGACGGTCGTGGATAAACGGATTGTCGCCCGGCCACACGCGCCGGATGATGTCGATGCCCGGATCGTGGCCGTGGGAATGGATGGCGATCAGCCGGCCGCCCGCTCCGAGCGCTTTGGCCAGCGGTGTGATCACGCGCTTGGCCTTGAACTCGAGCGAAGCGCGCGCGCGGTAGGGCTGCGAGGCGATGACGAGATCGTAATTGGCGACCGTCCCGCCGGGACGCGGGATGATCGGGTCGAGCAGGAACTTGTGATCCGCGCGATAGAGCACCAGCACCACCGGTCGTTCGTAGACCGGGTTGCCGGTCTTCGGGCTCACGCCCGCCTTCCAGTTCTGCGACAGGAAGGGCACGAGATCGGTGATTTGTTGCTCGAAGCGATAAGCCGAATTGCCGACGAGCGGCACTTCGTGCCAGACCATGCTCGAGGCCGCCGACAGCGACTTGACCGCGAGCCAGGGCGCATCCGCGTAGGCGAGGTTGGTCAGCACCAGAACCGTTGCTGGATGCTCGAAGAAGCGGTCCGACATCTTCTGCAAGGCAAGCCTTACGTCCTCGAGGCTGATCTCCTTA
>VAZM01000150.1:0-7645 GCA_005883135.1 Alphaproteobacteria bacterium | reverse complement strand
CGCTGCAGGTGCTGACGAACAGCAGGTATTTCTGCCGATTGTCGAAGAAGCGGAAATTACGCTGCGGATCGCGTTGGCCTGTGATCGGAACTGGCGCGGGCGGCGCGGCGGGCACGGTAGGCCGCGCCTCGCGCGCGCGTTCGATCACGGCGGCACGTGCCGGCGCACCCTGGTTGCTGTCCATGAAGTCGCGGATGCGGTCGAGCGTCTCGGTGGTGATGCGGCCGCCGTTGCGCAACCGCGCGGTGAGCTTGCCGTCATTGACGGCACGACGGCCAAACGTCGATTCCGCAAGTCCGCTGTGCCGGCAATAATCGGCGATCTGCTGCAGCAATTCCTGCGCGTTCATGGGACGCCGAGACCTCGGAGTTTCGCTCCCAACCTGCGCGCGCGCCGCGCTTGACCGGACGGCTTGGTGCTCAGGAAGCCCTGCTAGGGAACCAAGCATCGCAGTTTTCGTCAACCACAAATCGTCCCACTCATTGAGTGGGCTGAGTGATGGGAAATAGCCCAACGCTTGGCGTGCCCTTATTTCCGGCGGTTGCACGGCACTGGCCGGCGTCGTCAGGTCGGAGGTCGAGTGAGGTGGGAAGTATCCCCCTCAGGCGGTGGGCAGGGCCGATCAGGTAGCGGCGCTAGGCATCGAGGGCCCGCAGCACGGCGTTGGCGATGGCGGCGGTACCGTCGCGGCCACCGAATTCGCACGGGGTGAGGCCCGCGGCAAAGGCGCGGTCGACCGCGCGCTCGATCGCGCGCGCGGCGGCAGCGGCATCGTCATGTCCGTGGCGTTCGGCGAGCCAGTCGAGCATCAGCGCGGCGGAGAGGATCATAGCCGTCGGATTGGCGAGCCCCTTACCCATGATGTCTGGCGCAGTGCCGTGGCAGGGCTGGAACACGGCATGGGTGTCGCCGATGTCAGCAGAGGGCGCCATGCCCATGCCGCCGATCAGCCCGGCGGTGAGATCGGAGATGATGTCGCCGAACATGTTCTCCATCACCATCACGTCGAAGTCCCACGGCCGGCGCACGAGCATGGCGGCGCACGCGTCGACGTAGAGGCGATCGGTCGCAACGTCTCCGTAGCGGGCGGCGCATTCGTCGAACATGCTGCGGAAGAAGGCGTAGGCTTTGAACGCGTTGGCCTTGTCGACGCAGGTGAGAACGCCGCGGCCGCCGCGCGCCTTGCGCCGGCGCGCCAGGCGGAAGGCAAAATCGAACAGGCGCTGCGAGGTCTTACGCGTGATCAGCAGCGTCTCCCGCGCTTCGGTATCGCTCACCACGCCCTTGCCCATCGAAGCAAACAGGCCCTCGGTCGATTCGCGGATCACGATCAGGTCGATGCCGCGTTCGGCCGCTCCGACGATGGGACTCGGGACGCTGGGAATGAGGCGACACGGGCGCACGCCGGCATAGAGGTCGAACATGAACCGCAACTCGACCTGCGGCATGATCTCGGTATTGTCGGGATAGCGGATGTGCGGCAGCCCGCAGGCGCCGAGCAGGATGGCGTCGGCTTCTTCGCAGAGCTTGACGGTGGACTGCGGCATCGAGCTGCCGGTGTCGCGATAGTGGCTCGCGCCCGCCGGCGCCTCGGTGAAGCGGAATTTGAGCCGCGGGGTTGCTGCCGCGACCTTCTCCAGCACCGCGAGCGCGGGCGCCATGACTTCGGGTCCAATGCCGTCACCCGGCAATATCGCGATGTGAAAAGTGTCGTTGGCGAGCATGTGATGTTTCGTTGGTTCGGCAAATCGGAAGGATATTGGCACAGCGCGCGCCATAGGCTCCAGACTGCTGTCAGCCAAGCGTGTCGACCGGCGCCACGACTGCGCTAATATTGAATAGTCCTTTGTGTTCGGCTCGTATGCCCGGCTTGAGACATGTCGAACGCCGCAGGTCGGAATAGGCCGGCTTGTGCGGCGATGGATCTGCGCATGCCCCGCTTCGCCGCCAATCTGGCTTATCTCTTCACCGAGCGGCCGCTTATCGAGCGGTTCGCGGCGGCGGCCGCGGCCGGCTTTCGCGCAGTCGAGTTGCAAGTTCCCTACGACCTCGCGCCCTCGGCGGTGAAGACCGAGCTCGACCGGCACGGTCTGACCATGCTCGGCATCAACACCGCGCCCGGTCAGGCGGCGGCGGGCGAGTTCGGCGTCGCCGCCGTCCCCGGCCGCGAGCGGGAGTTCGACACGTTGTTCAAGCAGGCGCTCGATTACGTCACAGCGATCGGCGGATGCCAGATCCACTGCCTGGCCGGCAAAGTTTCGCCGGAGCAGCGGCCGGCGGCGGAAATGGTTTTCATCAGAAATCTGACACGCGCCGCCGACGCGGCGCGGGAGAAGAACATCACGTTATTGATCGAGCCGATCAACCCGCGCGACCGGCCGGATTATTTTCTTACCCGCGCCGAGCAGGCGGCCGACATCATCGCCAAGGTGGAGCGGGCGAACGTGCGCATGCAGTTCGACTTCTATCACGCGCAGATCGTCGGCGGCGATCTCATCAGAAGGTTCGAGAAGCATCTGCCGTTCGTCGCCCATGTGCAGGTCGCGGCGGTTCCCTCGCGGCACGAGCCCGACGAAGGCGAGGTGAACTATCCGGAAATCTTCGCGGCGCTCGATCGGTTCGGCTACGGCAATTGGGTCGGGTGCGAGTACCGGCCGCGCGTGCGAACCGAGGACGGCTTGGGCTGGGCACGCGCTTACGGGGTGAAACCGCGTTGAAAAGTTGGACCGACCGTTCCCGCGGAAGTGGGAACCCATAGCCACGGCCTCGGCTATGGCTCTCCCCTTGCGCGATGACGACAGCGCGGTTGTCGTCAGCTACATTCGTTCGTCCATGGTAGCAGCATTACGAGGGGAGACGAACATGCGTCTCGACAACAAGGTTGCGCTGGTCACCGGCGCCGCGTCGGGCTTTGGTCAAGGCATCGCCGAGACCTTCGCGCGCGAGGGCGCACGCGTGGCAGTCGTCGACATCAATGAGAAGGCGGCGCGCCAGGCCGCCGCCTCGATCAGCAACAAGGCGATCGCGCTGCGCTGCGACGTGTCGCAGCGCGCCGACGTGGACACAGCCGTGCGGGCAACCGTCGATGCGTTCGGGCGAATCGACATCCTCGTCAACAATGCCGGCATGAGCCACGTGCGGCGGCCGATGCTGGAGGTGGAGGAGGCGGAGTTCGATCGGCTCATGGCCGTGAACGTCAAATCGATCTTCCTGTTCGCGCATGCGGTCGTGCCGCTCATGCGCAAGCAGAAATCGGGGGTGATCATCAATATCGGCTCGACCGCCGGCATCAGGCCGCGGCCGGGGCTGACCTGGTACAACGCCTCCAAGGCTGCGGTGAACCTCGTGTCCAAATCGATGGCGGCCGAGCTAGCGGGCGACGGCATCCGGGTCTGCGCGATCGCGCCGGTCATGGCGGAGACGCCGCTGTTGCCGACCTTCATGGGCGGCGATTCGGCGGAGTTGCGCGCGCAGTTCAAAGCAACGGTGCCGCTCGGCCGCTTCGCGACCGTCGCCGACGTCGCCAACGCGACGTTGTTTCTTGCCTCGGAGGAGGCGTCATTTCTCACCGGCAACGTGCTCGAAGTCGACGGCGGCCGCTGCGTTTAGCCCGAAACCTTAGCGCATGTTCATCTATCTGTGTTGTCATGGCCGGGCATAGCGCGTCGGAAGACGCGCGTGAACGCGTGCCGGGCATGACGATGAGAAATTTGGCCCGGCCTGGCGACTTAATCGATAAGCATTAATCGCTTGAGTTCCACGGTCTCGCCGCGGTCCGCCGCAAGGCCGCGCCAAATCGCTTCGCAGCGCCAGCCGGCGCGACTGCCATCGATCCGGTAGAGGTTGTAGCCGGCGCCATCGTTGCGGCCCGGTGCCACTGCCGAGGCCGACGGCGCCCCCACGACCGGGATGCGCCCCTGCGGTCCCTCGACCTCGATCAGCGAGTGCACATGGTCGTGCCCGTGAATGACGAGCTCGGCTCCTTGCCGCGCCAGCGCGGCGCGAAACTCGCTACCGTCGACGAGGCGCTTGAAGTGCCGCGCCGGCTTGCTGATCGGCGTATGATGCATCATGACCACGCGAAAGAGCCCTTCGCGGCCGTAGCGCCCGAGCGCCGCGGCAAGGATTGCGATCTGTTCGCGGCCGAGATGGCCGGTCGCCAGGAAAGGCGCGGTCGGGACCGCCGTCGATAATCCGATCAGCACCAGCGGGCCGCGCCGGCGCACGAAGGGGAACGCCGTCTCGCCGGCCTCGTCGCCGCGCATATACTCGCCCCAGTGGAGCTGCGGATAGGTTGCGGCCGCGCGCACATAGGCGTCGTGATTGCCCGGCACCAAGCTGACGTCGCGCGGCGTCCCGAGCGCGGCGAGCCACGCGCGCGCCGGCGCGTATTCGCCGGCGAGCGAGATGTTGACGAGATCGCCGGTCACCGCGATGTGGTCCGCGGCCTGGGTTTTGAGATCCGCCGTCATGCGTGCGAGCACGTCGGCGCGATGGATGCGGTGGCGCTTGCGCCGCCAGTTGACAAAGCCGGTCGCGCGTTTGCCGGCGAGCTCGGACAAGCGGGGGCTCGGCAGCGGTCCGAGATGAGGATCCGACAAATGCGCGAGAACGAACATCGCTCGATGTCAGTCGACCCCGATCATCACGAGCTGCCGATTAGAATTCCGGCGGCGAACACCAACGCGCCGCCGACGATGACCTGAAAGGTCGCCGCGAGGAAGGGCGTATCCATGAATCGATGGCGAATGTACGAGATGGCCGCCAACTCGACCACGACCACGGCGATGGCGACAGCGGTCGCGGTCCAGAAATTGGGAATGAGATAGGGCAGCGTGTGCCCGAGCCCGCCGACCGCGGTCATCACTCCGCACACGACGCCGCGTACCAGCGGCGCTCCGCGTCCGGTGAGCGAGCCGTCATCCGAGAGCGCCTCGGCAAAGCCCATGGAGATGCCTGCGCCGACCGATGCGGCAAGTCCGACCAGAAACGTCTCCCACGTGCTGTGGGTAGCGAACGCGGCGGCAAACAGCGGCGCCAAGGTCGAGACCGAGCCGTCCATCAGCCCGGCGAGGCCGGGCTGCACGTACTGCAGGACGAACATGCGCCGCGCGGTTTCATCCTCCGTGGCGCGCGCGCTCGGGGTCAGGATTTGCTGTCCTAGCTTGTGGGCGAGACTCTCGTGCTCCACCTCGGCCTCGGCGAGCTCGACCAGGAGCTGGCGCACCGAGGCGTCCCGCGAGCTCTCGGTGGCACGGCGATAGAACCGCGCTGCCTCGTACTCCATGTTCTCGGCGAACTTACGCACCTCGTCGAGATTGAGCGGGTGCATGAGCCACAGCGGCTTCTTTTGGATGAAACCTTTGACGTCCTGGCGGCGGATCAGCGGCAAGTACTCGCCGAACTTCGACCGGTAGAGATCGAACAGCATGGTGCGATGGCGCACCTCCTCCTCGGCCATCTCGTCTAAGACCTTGGCCGAAGCCGGATAGGTCTTGCGCAATCCTTCGGCAAAGCCGCGATAAATGCGGCTATCCTCGTCCTCGTTGGTGATGGCGAGCGCGAGGATTTCCTGTTCGGTGAGTTCGGCAAAGCGTTTCACGGGCCCTCCACTCCCCAGATCGCGTATATTAGAACACTTCTAAACAGCAAAGCCGGGCTTTTGACAAGCCGGAGGCGATTGCCTCACTTGCCATGATGCGCGGATAACCGGCGAGACCGGGATGAAACGCCTCAGCCTCAGTGCGACGCGCCGCGCGCTCGAGCCCGCGCTGCGGCGTGCGCTGCACGCCTATTGGCGCTTTGCGCGGGCCATGACGCTCGGCGTGCGCGCGCTGGTGATCGACGAGGAGGGGCGCATCTTCCTGGTCAAGCACAGCTACGTGAGCGGTTGGCACTTGCCGGGCGGGGGCGTCGAGGCCGGTGAAACGCTCGCTGAAGCGCTCGCGCGCGAGCTGCGTGAGGAGGGCAACATCGAGATCACCGCGCCGCCGCGACTGCACGGGCTCTTCTTCAACAATCGCGCCTCCCGGCGCGACCATGTCGCGCTCTTCGTCGTCCGTGCATTCCGCCAATCGGCAGTGCCGGTCCCCGACCGCGAGATCGTCGCGCACGGCTTCTTTGCCGCCGATGCGCTGCCCAACGACACCACGGCCGCGACCCGCGCCCGCATCATCGAAGTGCTCGGCGGCGCGCCGGTCAGCGAGCGATGGTGAGCGGCGCCCGTGCCCGCGCGACTGCAGGCCATCTACCTCGTGCGCTGCGATGCGCGCTCGATCGAGGAGCGCGCGCGCGCCATCGCGGTCGAGCAGAGCGTTGAAATGCCGGTCTCGGCGATCACCGATGAGTTCGTGCGCTCCGAGATCGTCGGCCGAGTCGAGACCATCGCGGAAAAGGAAAACAATGCTTTCGAGGTCCGCATCTCGCTTGCGGCCGAGACCGTCGGGCGCGACCCCGGACAGTTCCTCAACATGCTGTTCGGGAACACCTCGTTACATGAGGATGTCGTGCTCGCCGATGTCACGGTTCCGAAGGAGCTGATCGAGGCTTTCGGCGGCCCGCGGCACGGGCTCGATGCGCTGCGGCGGCGGGTCGGTGCGCCGGCGCGGGCGTTGACCGCATCGCCGCTCAAGCCGCAAGGCTTACCTGCGGCAAGGCTGGCCCAAGTTGCGCAGGCCTTTGCGCGCGCCGGCATCGATTACATCAAGGACGACCATGGCCTCGCCGATCAGAGCTATTCGCCGTTCGCCGCGCGCGTCGAAGCGGTTGCGGGCGCTTTGCGCAGCCTCGAGCAGGCGGGCGGGCGTGGAGCGCGCTACGTGCCGAGCCTGTCGGGCGATCTCGACACCATGCGCGCGCAGATCGGGATGGCCCGGAGCGCCGGCATCGACACCGTGATGGTGGCGCCGATGATCGCGGGTCTGTCCAACTTCCATCGCCTCGTGCGCGAGAATCCTACCATCGCTTTTTTCGCCCATCCAACCATGGCCGGCGCGGCGCGGATCGCGCCGCCGCTGCTCATAGGCAAGCTGTTCCGCATGCTCGGCGCCGATGCCGTCATCTTCCCCAACTATGGCGGACGCTTCGGCTACTCCCCAGATACATGCGATGCGCTCGCGCGCGCGGCCTTGGACCACCGCGAGGGCCTGCGCCCCGCCGTCCCCGTGCCGGCGGGCGGCATGACCACCGCTCGCGTGGGCGAACTGCTTGATTTTTATGGAGCCGACGTGATGTTGCTCATCGGCGGGGCGCTGCTCGAGGCGCGGGAGCACCTGCGCGAAGCGACCGCCGCCTTCGTCGCCGAAGTCCATCGATACGACTATGGGTATGCGCATGGCCAGCCCCGATAAATCGATCCACCGCAAGGCCAAGGATTACCGCTGGGAAGGCGTGGCGGAGCTTCCGTACAAGGAGGACGATCGCGCGTTGTTCAAATCGATCACACGGCAGGTGTTGTTCGCCGATCCGCAGCTGCACGGCGAACTGCGCTATTTCGAGGTGGCGCCCGGCGGCTTCTCCACGCTGGAGCGGCACCAGCACATGCATGCCGTCATGATCCTGCGCGGGCGCGGACACTGCCTGGTCGGCGAGAAGGTCAGAGTAGTCGAGACCCGCGACCTCGTGACGGTTCCGGCGATGACCTGGC
>VAZM01000603.1 GCA_005883135.1 Alphaproteobacteria bacterium | reverse complement strand
ATGAACAGGCGCGGCTTTGCAAGCCGCAAGAGCACGTCAGTCGGTCGTCCGTTCTCGCTATTCCTACTCCGTGATGCTGACCACGACGCCGGCGCCGACGGTTTTGCCGCCCTCGCGAATGGCAAAGCGCTGCTTCTCCTCCATCGCAATCGGCGTGATCAGCTCCACGTCCATCGCCGCGTTGTCCCCCGGCATGATCATCTCCGTCCCCGCGGGCAGCGTCACCTGCCCCGTCACGTCCGTCGTGCGGAAGTAAAACTGCGGACGGTAATTGTTGAAGAACGGCGTGTGCCGGCCACCCTCCTCCTTGGTCAGGATGTACGCCTCCGCCTTGAACTTCTTGTGCGGCTTGACCGAGCCCGGCTTGCACAAAACCTGCCCGCGCTCCACCGCGTCCTTGTCGATGCCGCGCAACAGGCAGCCCACATTGTCCCCCGCAACCCCCTCGTCCAGAAGCTTGCGGAACATCTCCACCCCCGTCACCACCGACTTCTGCGTGTCACGCAGGCCGACGATCTCCACCTCCTCACCCACCTTGATCTTGCCGCGCTCGATGCGACCCGTCACAACCGTGCCGCGGCCAGAAATCGAGAACACGTCCTCAATCGGCATCAAAAACGGCTGGTCGATCGGACGCTCAGGCAGCGGCACGAACGTGTCCAGCGCCTCGTAAAGCTTCAGGATCGCCTCGTCCGCAAGCTCCCCCTTCTCCCCGTTGAGCGCCTTGATCGCCGCGCCGCGGATCACCGGAACCTTGTCGCCGGGAAACTGGTACTTGGTCAAAAGCTCCCGCACCTCGAGCTCAACCAGATCGAGAAGCTCCGGGTCGTCGACAACGTCCACCTTGTTGAGAAAAACAACGATGTAGGGAACCCCCACCTGCCGCGCCAACAGAATATGCTCGCGCGTCTGCGGCATCGGACCGTCCGCCGCCGACACTACCAGGATCGCCCCGTCCATCTGCGCCGCACCGGTGATCATGTTCTTGACGTAGTCGGCATGGCCCGGGCAGTCCACGTGCGCGTAGTGGCGCTTCTCGGTCGCGTATTCCACGTGGCTTGTCGCAATCGTCAAAATCTTGGTCGGATCGCGCCGCCCCTGGCTCTCCGAGGCCTTCGCAACCTGGTCGTACGGCACAAACGTCGTGGTCCAGCCCTTCTCCGCCGAAACCTTCGTCAGCGCAGCCGTCAATGTCGTCTTCCCGTGGTCCACGTGACCGATCGTCCCGACATTGCAATGCGGCTTCGTCCGTTCAAATTTCTGCTTGGCCATCTGCTTTCTTGCCTCTCAAACCTAGTCTGGCTGCGCGTATCATCGCGATCAATCTGGGCGCCGTGTCAGGCGTTAAATAGGAACGATTTGCTCGCCTTCCAGCATCATTAGACCCGCGCCCGGGCTTGCCGCGGCTGATCCGCGCGACGGGTCGGGGAGCGGGTGAAGGGAATCGAACCCTCGTCATCAGCTTGGAAGGCTGTTGCTCTACCATTGAGCTACACCCGCACGAAGCGGACAAGTCACCAGACAAGAGCAATCAGGTCTCGCCGATCCTCTGATGACTGCTGCCGCTGATCCTGGTGGGGGAGGTAGGACTCGAACCTACGAAGGCGTAAGCCAGCGGATTTACAGGCGGCTGGTTTGGCCTTCAAAACCCCAATTCTATGGGCATTCACTCCATTTCATGTCGCGTTTGTGTCGCGGAGACTCATCCCAGCAGCGCAGTCGCCGCCGCCGCAAGCTCCGCTCGGTCGTCGCCTCGGGGAAACAGATGGCCATAACGGTCCAACGTCATCACGATTGACGAATGCCCCAGCAGCGTTTGCACGACCTTGGCCGGCAGCTCGCGCCCGCCGTCCGCCTTCCGATTGATGCACCACGAGGCGAAGAA
>VAZM01000149.1:7719-8058 GCA_005883135.1 Alphaproteobacteria bacterium | reverse complement strand
AGCTTTACTACCCTGACGTTGTACGGCGGTAGTGCCTGGCACACCGCAGAGATCGAGGCCACGAAGAAGTGCCCGTCTCATGCGGGTTTCTGACGTGGTTAACCAAGTATGAAATTGCGGCGTCTTTAATCATCGTTAACGGCAGGCCGGCATGGCTCGAGCACCGCAGGGCAAGGACGCCGTCCGTGCGCCCGACGTGGCTTTATCCGGTCATATCGCCTTGGGCATCCGCCCGAGCGAGGCGCAGCGGCGCTACCTCGAGCGCGGACTGACGCAAGCGGGCGGGAAATTGCCGCTGTTCGACCTGCAGGGGCGCGAAGTGGCGAGGAAGACGGTTGA
>VAZM01000149.1:0-7685 GCA_005883135.1 Alphaproteobacteria bacterium | reverse complement strand
CGGCTCGCGTCGGCAGGCTACCGCGTCCCTGGCGGTGAGCCTCCCGCAGCGCAGGAACCCACAGATCCGCGCAGCGCAGAGCCGGCCTAGGCAGCATTCGCAACTGTCGCGCGCCACTTCGTGGCCGCGCATCGTTGCCCCATGCTCGCGTCATGCCGCGCGCTGACCGGCATCGATGCCCGCATCGACCGTAGACGCGCGCAGCCGCCCGCAGGCTGGACGTGGCGCTGCCCGCGACACGTCGGCCGCTTGGAACTTGATCGGCTCCGGTCGATTCCGCGTCGTCATCTGGCGCGCTGCGGCGCCAGCGGCTATAGGACGCCCGCACGCCGCTTATGCTCGTTCGCCCCAGCCACATGCCGAAGATCACCTACATCGATCACGAAGGCACCGCTCGCACCGTCGAGGGCGAGATCGGCTCGACCGTGATGGAGACCGCGATCAAGCACGGCATTCCCGGCATCGAAGCGGAATGCGGCGGAGCGTGCGCTTGCGCCACCTGCCATGTGCATGTCGACGGGGCGTGGCGCGCCGTGGTGGGCGAGCCGTCACCGATGGAGGAGGACATGCTCGACTTCGGCTACGACGTGCAAGCGGATTCGCGCCTGTCCTGTCAGATCAAGGTCACCGCCGAGCTTGAAGGCCTGGTGGTGCGCACACCCGAGCGCCAAGCCTAGCGAAGACGCGCGCCGGCTACACATTCGCGCCGATCATCCCATATCAGAGACGCAAACGAGGCGCCGCGAACACGCATGAGCGAACCGATCAAGACCGACGCGCTGATCATCGGCGGCGGGCCGTGCGGCCTCTTCGCCGTGTTCGAGCTCGGCCTACTCGATATGAAAGCGCACGTGATCGACATCCTCGACAAGATCGGCGGCCAGTGCGCCGAGCTCTACCCGGAGAAGCCGATCTACGACATACCAGGATTGCCTTACGTCACGGGGCAGGGCCTCACCGACGCACTGCTGGCGCAGATCAAGCCGTTCGGGGCCACGTTTCATCTGCAAGAGATGGTGCAGACGGTCGAGAAGATCGGCGATCCGCTGTTCCGCGTGACGACCGATCGCGGCCGTCAGTTCGAGGTCAAGGTCATCGTGATCGCGGCCGGCGGCGGGTCGTTCCAGCCCAAGCGCCCGCCGATCCCGGGCATCGAGGCTTACGAAGGCAGCTCGGTGTTCTATTCGGTGCGACAGATCGAGGCGCTGCGCAATCAGCGCGTGGTCATCGCCGGCGGCGGGGATTCCGCGCTCGATTGGACGCTCAACCTCGCGCCCGTCGCGCGCCACCTCACCCTGGTGCACCGGCGCAGCGAGTTCCGCGCCGCGCCCGACAGCGTCAACAAGATGATGAAGCTCGTCGGCGAGGGCAAAATCGATTTCGTCCTCGGTCAGATCTCGGCGCTCGCAGGGGAGGGCGGCCGCCTAGCCAAGGCCATCGTCAAGGGCAGCGACGGCTCGAATTTTGAAATCGTCTGCGACGCCCTCCTGCCGTTCTTCGGATTGACGATGAAGCTCGGCCCGGTCGCCGACTGGGGCATGGCGATGAAGGACGGCGAGTACATTGTGGTCGACACCGCGGCGTTCGAATCGAGCGTGCCGGGAATTTTTGCGATCGGCGACATCAGTTGGTATCCGGGCAAGCTCAAGCTGATCTTGTCGGGCTTTCACGAGGGCGCGCTGATGGCGCAAAAGGCCTACCATTACGTCTATCCCGGCAAGCGACTAGTGTTCCAATACACGACGTCGTCCACCAGCCTGCAAAAGAAACTCGGCGTGGCGTGAGAGCAGCGTTCCGGCGCTGTCATTGCCGGGCATAGCGCGTCAAAGACGCGCGTAAACGCGCTTATGCCCGGCAACCCATCCATATTCGGAACACCATTCTTGCGAAGGAGATGGATGCGCGGGTCATAAGCGCGTCTGCGCGCGTCCATAGGCCCGTCGAAGACGGGCGTGAACGCCCTTTTCGACGCGCTTCTGCCCGCGCATGACGCCGAGTGAATTTTTCTATCGCCCGGGCGCGGGCGGCGGCGGCGCGAGCGCGTTCGGCAGCGCCGGCAGCGGCTCGCCGCGCACCGGCGCGGCCGGCGCCGCCAAGCCGAGCGCCTCGCGCGCGGCCGGCAGCGCGGCATCCGCCATGGCGGCGTGGCCCTCGGCGGTCGGGTGAATCGCGCCGCCATAGACCGCCGCGAATATTCCCCAGGTCGCATCATGGATGTCGCTCGGCTGCAGCACGGCAGGGAGCCCCTCGGGATAGGTCATGGCGGTGAAATAGCTGTCGTTTGCCGTGCGGATCCAACGCGCGCGCGAGGCGTAGGGGCGAAACTCGCTCGCGGCATAACCGCAGGCCATCGGGTCGGTCGCGCCTTTCGTCAGGCTGTTCTCGAAGGAGTCACCTGTGCGCGCGAAGCATTCCCGGTCGAACTCCGGATCGTCGGCGGCGCGTGCGCAGGCGCCATGCGCGGCAAAGGCCGGCTGGTGATCCTCGACGAAGGTCATGCGGTCGGTCGAGGGATTGCGGCAAGCCTTGCCGTCTTCGCAGCGCGCGAGCGCCTTGATAGTGGGCAGGAACCGGTGCGAGATGAAATCCACGGCTTGGCGCAGCCGTTCGCCATCGACCGCGAACGCCGGATGCACGTCGAAGCCGTCGCGTCCGCCGGGGCAGGGCGTGTCGGGGCCGGCAAGCGCGGGATTGCCGTAGCTCACGTAAACGACGCGCGACAGATTTCCGCCCAAGAGCGGCTTGAGCGCCGCGCGCGCGCGGGCGAAATTCCCCGGCAGCTCGCGCTCGAGAATGGTCTGCGCGTCCTCGACCGAAGCGATGATGCCGCCTTGGCTGAGCAGGCTTCGTTCCGTTCCCGGCTCGATCATTAAATCGGCGACCAGCCCGGAAAAAAGGATGTCGTTGGCGCCGATGGTGAGCAGCACCAGATCGAGACCGCGGTCGGCCTGTTGGCGACGCGCCGCCGCCAACAGCTCCGTCAATTCGGCGATCTGGGCGCGGACTGTTCCCGAGCACGGCGCGCTCGTGCCCGGGTTCGGACACTCGCGCGCCCGTTGGCTGCCGAGGAATCCCGTATTGATGGTGGCACAGGTGCAACCGAGCGGAAGAAACGTCACGGCGACATGCGTATTCTCGATCGCCAGCGCGAGCGCGGTGCGCATCTGATAGCCGTAGAGCGAGCGGTGGCAGGGAGCGCTGAGCCAACGCGCGCTGTGCCGCGCCCAGTCGCCGGCGCGGCTGTCATCGTCCACCAAGGTGGTGCATGATTTGTTGCCGCTGAATCCTGCTCGTCCCGGCCGGAAATATTCGTCGCCGCCCCCGAAGCGCTTGAAGCAAAAGCCCTGATCCGACAAGCGCACGGCACGGTCGGGGTTGCCCTCGCCGGCGGCGATCGAGTCTCCCATGCCGGCGATAAGCAGATCGCGCACCACGATCTCGCTGACCAGTCTCAGCGCGGTGCCGTCCGGTAGAGCGATGTCGACGCTGGCGACCGTCGGTCGGCTGGCGATGAGGCGAGCCTTTACCTCCTCGTCGCAGGCGGCATTGACTTGCCGCGGGTGACCGTCGCCGTCGTCGAAGCTCCACACGCAGCCTTCATTGGCCGGCAAGGTTCCGCCCAGCGTCACGCCGACGCGGTGATCGCGCGGCGCCACATAGATCTCGCGCTCGCCGTCGCGCTCGCAGGATTCCAACAGCCGGCCGGCGCGATCGACGCAGAGCCGCTCGACGATGTCGCGCGCCCAGCCGCGGCCGTCGCTGTCGTTGGCCAGGCGCCGCTCGGCCGCGAGCACGCCATCGCCGCGCATCGCATCGACGTGGCGCTGGAAGTCGGCCTCGCTGCGGAACAGGCGAAAGCGGCTTTTCACTTCCCACTCGATGTGCGGCGCGCCCGCGGTGCTCGGCTCCGCCCGCGCGGGATTGCCGCCGCAGCATGCGACGAGGACGAGAAAGGCGAGGACAAAAACAGGGCGCATGGCGTCTGCCGCGATCGAGCGCGCCCATGATTAGCATGCCGGATGGGGCGGAAATGTGAGGCTCGCCGGAACCGGCCCTCGCGGCTAAACCCGCATCGCGCCAGTGGTTTTCGTCATTCCGCCGCGGCCGCCCCCTCGCGTTTGGGTCAACGCAAATTGACGCGGATGCCTCGCGCGGCCGCGCCGATCCGCCGCACCAGGGCGCGGACCCTTGCCGGGCGCCGTGGGTGCAAGCCTAAGGACGGCCGCCGCTCAAGCGGTGGGGCCGCGCCCACCGCTTCGGGGCCGAACTTTCTCGACCGCGCAAATTTTCATGAGTAGAATTTTTGCCAAACGAGCCGAGCAAACCGGGAGGATGGCAATGAAGCGAACACGCGTGGGACTTGGCTGCGCCGTCGCGCTACTTTTCGGCGTCGCATCCGCGCACGCACAAGGCACGGTCAAGATCGGCCTGATCAATGTTCTCTCGGGCCAGTTCGCCAATGCCGGCATCCAGCTCGACAATGGCGTCAAGACCTACATGAAGCAGCACGGCGACACCGTCGCCGGCAAAAAGATCGAGATCATCCGCCGCGATGTCGGCGGCCCGGCCCCCGACGTCGCCAAGCGCTTCGCGCAGGAGTTGGTCGTGCGCGACGGCGTCGACATCCTGGCCGGATTCCTGCTCACCCCCAACGCGCTCGCCGCCGCCGACGTCTCGGCGCAGGCGAAGAAGTTCATGGTGGTCATGAACGCCGCCACGTCGGTCATCATCACCAAGTCGCCGTACATGATCCGCACCTCGGTGACGCTGCCGCAAGTGATGGACACGTTCGGAACCTGGGCGGCCAAGAACGGGCTCAAGAAATGCTACACGATGGTCACCGATTACGGCCCGGGGCACGATTCGGAGGCGGCATTCCAACGCGCCTTCAAGGAGGCGGGCGGCGAGATCGTCGGCTCGGTGCGCTTTCCCGTCGCCAATCCCGATTTCTCGGCGTTCGTGCAGCGCGCCAAGGACGTCAATCCTGAGTGCATCTTCGTCTTCATCCCCGGGGGCGCGCAGCCGGCGGCGTTGGGCAAGGCGCTCGCCGAGCGGGGAATCGATTTTAGCAAGACCAAGGTCCTGGGATCGGGCGAGACGACGGCGGAGCAGGCGCTCAAGGCGATGGGCGACGCCGGGCTCGGCCTGATCTCGGCGTGGCACTACGACTACAAGAGCAACGCCCCCCTCAATGTCGAGTTCGTAAAGCTGTTCAATGAGATGCACGGCCGCAATCCGGACTTCTTCTCGATCGGCGGCTATGACGGTATGCACGCGATTTACGAGGCGTTGAAAAAAACGAACGGCAACACCGACGCCGAGGCTTTGATCACGGCCGCCAAGGGGCTCAAATGGGAGAGCCCGCGCGGACCGATGTCGATCGACCCAGATACGCGTGACGTGGTGCAGACCATCTACATCCGCCGCGTCGAAAAGGTCGGCGGCGAGCTCGTCAACGTCCCCTTCGACAAGATCGAGAACGTGAAAGATCCGACCCGCGCGCGTGGCGGCTAGTCCATGTTCCGTCGAACGAAGGCGTCATGGGTCGGCATGGCGCGTTGGAAGACATGCCATACGCGTCATGGCCGGGCTTGTCCCGGCCATCCACGTCTTCTCTCCCCCGTGTCAATAAGACGTGGATGCCCGCGACAAGCGCGGGCATGACCCAATGAATTTGACTGGGGCCCCGAGGACGACGATGCGAAAGACGCTGGTTGCGTTTGCGGCATGATTGGCTCGGCCTTCGGCGTTCTGTTCGACGGCTTCGCCTACGGCATGCTGCTGTTCGTCCTGTCGGTCGGCCTGTCGGTGACGCTGGGAATGATGAATTTCGTCAACCTGGCGCACTGCAGCTTCGCCATGCTCGGCGGCTTCGTCACGGTGAGCTTGACCAACGAGCTCGGCTGGCCGTTCTTGGCGAGCCTGCCTGTGGCGTTCGCGTCGGCGGCGCTGGTCAGCGTGGCGTTCGAACGCCTGCTCTACCGGCGTCTCTATGGCGCGAGCGAGCTCGACCAGTGCCTGCTGACGATCGGCATCGTCTTCGCCTCGGTCGCGGTCGCAGCTTACATCTACGGCACGATCCAGCAGCCGCTGAGCCTGCCGGCGTACCTGCGCGGCTCGGTCTCGATCTTCGGCCACAGCTTCGGCGTCTACCGGCTGTTCCTGATCGGCGTGTCGATCGTGATCACGGCGGTGCTGGTTGCCGCGCTCGAATACACGCGCTTCGGCGCGCAGGTGCGCGCCGCGGTCGACAACCAGCGCATGGCGCGGGGGCTGGGGATCGACGTCGATCGGGTGTTCGCCGTCACGTTTGCGCTGGGCAGCGGGCTCGCCGGTCTCGGCGGGGCGCTCGCCATCGAGATCGTCGGGCTCGATCACGCGTTCGCCTTCACGTACCTGATCTACGTCCTGATCGTCGTCTCGGTCGGAGGACTGGGCTCGATCGGCGGCTCGTTCCTCGCCGCGAGCCTGCTCGGGATCAGCGACATGGCCGGCAAATATTATTTTCCCGAGCTCGGCGCGTTTCTCATCTATTTCGTCATGGTGGCGCTGTTGATGTGGCGCCCGCTCGGCCTGTTCGGGAAACGCTAGGCCATGGCCTCGACGCTCAGCGAACCGCAGCGCCATCTCGAGGCGCAAATCCGCTGGCACCCTCTCGAAATTGCCTTCTGGCTCGCCACGCTGCTGCCGTTCGTGCTCACTCCCAACTATCTCGTGCTGGCAAGCCAGATCGCCATCACCGCGCTGTTCGCGTTGTCGCTCGATCTCATCCTGGGCTATGCCGGCATCATCTCGCTCGGCCATGCCGCCTATTTCGGTTTCGGCTCTTACACCGCGGGCCTGATTGCCAAATGGGGTTGGGGCGAGCCGCTCACGGGCTTGCTGATCGCCGCCGCCGCCGCCGGCGCGCTCGGCTACGCCACGAGCTTCATCATTGCCCGCTTCCGCCATCTCGCCTTGATCATGATCACGCTCGGGCTCGGCCTGTTGCTCGCCGAGGCGGCCAACAGCGCAGGCTGGCTGACCGGCGGCGCCGACGGCCTGCAGGGCGTGCGCATGTGGAAGCTCCTCGGCCTCTTCCAATTCGACCTCTACGGCACCGCCGCCTACACCTATTCGCTGATCGTTTTGTTCCTCGGCTTCCTGCTCGCGCGCCGGCTTATCAATTCGCCGTTCGGCCTTGCGTTGCGCGGCATTCGCGAGAACGCCGTGCGCATGCCCGCGATCGGGGCGGCGAGCCCCGCCCACATTCGCAAGGTCTTCACCATCGCCGCGGTGATGGCCGGCATCGCCGGCGCCTTGCTGGCGCAGACGACCGAAACCGTTTCTCTCGAGACGCTGAGCTTCCAGCGATCGGCGGACGTGCTGGTAATTCTGATCCTCGGCGGGGCAGGGCGGCTCTACGGCGGCATTATCGGGGCGATCATCTACATGGTCGCGCGCGACCAGTTCTCCGGCATCAATCCGCAGTATTGGTATTTCTGGATCGGCATGCTGCTCATCGCCGTGGTGATGTTTCTGCCGAACGGCATCCTCGGCGGGATGGCTAAAATAAAAGCAATTACAAGGGCATAATATCCACCACATTTCTACTGGGGAAATGATTGGGGAAACAGTTCCACCTGTTTTTCCAAACGAATCATCATTATTGTCGGCGGGTATGCTGAATTCTTACGGAGTGGCTA
>VAZM01000092.1 GCA_005883135.1 Alphaproteobacteria bacterium | reverse complement strand
ACCGCGCGGACAACCAAAGTCGAACATTGCCAGGCTTGTCGCTCGTCCGGCCACCGTCGCATAATGGCCGCTGCGCGCCCTCGAGGGCGACGGTCCGAACAACTACAGAACAATTGCGTACGGTGCGTTCCGGCGCGGTGCTTGGAGGAGGACATGTCCGAGAAGGTTTACGACGTTCCGCCCGAGTGGAAGAAGCGCGCCTATGTCGACGCGGACAAGTACAAGGAGATGTACGCCCGCTCGCTCAAGGATCCGAACGGCTTCTGGGCCGAGCAGGCCAAGCGCCTGCACTGGTACAAGGCGCCGAGCAAGATCAAGAACACCTCCTTCGGCCCGGGCGATGTCTCCATCAAATGGTTCGAGGACGGCGTCCTCAACGTCGCCTACAACTGCATCGATCGGCACCTCTCCACGCGCGCCAAGCAGACCGCGATCATCTGGGAGGGTGACGATCCCTCGCAATCCAAGCACATCACCTATCGCGAGCTGCACGACGAGGTCTGCAAGTTCGCCAATATCCTGCGCAACCGCAACGTCGCGAAGGGCGACCGGGTCACGATCTATCTGCCGATGATCCCCGAGGCGGTGTACGCTATGCTCGCGTGCGCGCGCATCGGTGCCATCCATTCCGTCGTGTTCGGCGGATTTTCACCGGAATCGCTTGCCGGCCGCATCTCCGATTGCAAATCCAACGTCATCATTACCGCCGACGAGGGCTTGCGCGGCGGGCGCAAGGTTCCGCTGAAGGCCAACACCGACGCCGCGATCGAGAAAGCCGGCGGGGTCGATCATGTGATCGTCGTGCGGCGCACCGGCGCCAAGATCGACATGCAGCCCGGTCGCGACGTCTGGCACCACGAGGCCGCGAAGGTGGTGACGTCGGAATGTCCGTGCGAGCACATGCGCGCCGAGGACCCGCTGTTCATCCTCTACACCTCGGGCTCGACCGGCCAGCCGAAGGGCGTGCTGCACACCACCGGCGGCTACCTCGTCTACGTGGCGATGACGCACCAGTACGTGTTCGATTACCACGAGGGCGATATTTACTGGTGCACCGCAGACGTCGGCTGGGTCACCGGCCACAGCTACATCGTCTACGGGCCGCTGGCGAACGGCGCCACCACCATGATGTTCGAGGGCGTGCCGAACTATCCCAGCATGTCGCGGTTCTGGGAGGTGTGCGACAAGCACAAGGTCAACATCATCTACACCGCGCCGACGGCGATCCGGGCATTGATGCAGGCCGGCGACGAGCCAGTGAAGAAAACCTCGCGCAAGTCGCTGCGGCTGCTTGGCACCGTAGGCGAGCCGATCAATCCCGAGGCGTGGGAGTGGTACTACCACGTGGTGGGCGACGGCCGCTGCCCGATCGTGGACACCTGGTGGCAGACGGAAACCGGCGGGATCCTCATCACTCCGCTGCCTGGTGCGACGCGGCTCAAGCCGGGCTCGGCGACCCAGCCGTTTTTCGGCATCGTTCCGCAGATCGTGGACGCGGACGGCAAGCCGCTGGAGGGCGCCGCGACCGGCAACCTCTGCCTCGTCGAGTCCTGGCCGGGAATGATGCGCACGGTCTACGGCGACCACCAGCGCTTCGTCGACACGTACTTCAAGGCCTATCCCGGCAAATACTTCACCGGCGATGGCTGCCGGCGCGACGCCGACGGCTATTACTGGATCACCGGCCGCGTCGACGACGTCATCAACGTCGCCGGCCATCGGCTCGGCACCGCCGAGGTCGAGAGCGCTCTGGTGGCGCATGCCAAGGTGTCGGAGGCCGCCGTCGTCGGCTACCCGCACGATATCAAGGGCCAGGGCATCTACGCCTATGTCACCTTGATGTCGGGGGAAACGCCGACCGAAGACCTGCGCAAGGAATTGGTCGCCTGGGTGCGCAAGGAGATCGGCCCGATCGCCTCGCCCGACCTCATTCAGTTCGCGCCAAGTCTGCCCAAGACCCGCTCGGGCAAGATCATGCGCCGGATCCTGCGCAAAATCGCCGAAGACGAGTACGGCAATCTCGGCGACACCTCGACGCTCGCCGACCCGGGCGTTGTCGACGATCTCGTCGGCAACCGGCAGAACCGCAAGGCGCACGCGTAGCGGAGAGTCTCCGGCTCGTCGGGCCCATCGCGCCCGAACCTGTCACCCGCGGGCTTGACCCGCGGGTCCATCTTCTTTCGCGAAAAGGTTTGGCGAAGCGGATGGACTGCCGGGCGTAGGCGCGTTTACGCGCGTCTTTGACGCGCTATGCCCGGCAATGACAGATCGAAGATCGGGATTGCATCGGCGCTGCGACGCGCCGCGGTGTGGCGCGCAAGGCACAGTCGTCGGGATATTGAACGTCTCACGATCCTTGACGCGGGTTTCGGCTGAGCCCGCGCGCAGATTCTATTATTATGGTTACTGATCCGTCGTCGCCCGCAGGGGAATCCCAATCGGATTGTCGGGCGCCGACGATCATGGGGAATAACGGGCAACAACACGGTCAAAATCATGCATCTGTCACGCGCATTGGCGGCCGCCGCGGCCGTATGCGTGCTTGCTGCGACCATGCCGCAGCCGGCGCAGGCACGCGAAATCGTCGGGTTCTCTGGCGCGTATTCGAGCGGCACGGTCGTGGTGAAAACAAGCGAGCGGGCGCTCTATTACGTGCTCGGCAACGGCAAGGCCGTGCGCTATCCGGTGGGCGTCGGCCGCGTCGGCAAGCAATGGACCGGCACCGCCTACATCAACAGCAAGCAGCTGCGTCCGGCGTGGACACCGCCCGCCGAGGTCAAGCGCGATAAGCCCTCGCTGCCGAATGTCATTCCCGGCGGAAGCCCGGGCAATCCCATGGGTGCGGCGGCGCTGACTTTGAGCGGCGGCGGCGAATACGCCATCCACGGCACCAACAATCCGGGGTCGATCGGCGGCTTCGTCTCCTACGGCTGCATCCGCATGTACAATGCGGACGTGCTCGACCTTTATAACCGCGTCGGCTGGGGAACGACGGTCGTCGTAACCCGCTGACCGCAACCTTTCGGAAGCGGCGGGACTCAGGACGTCTGCTTGGGTCCTGACCTCTGGCGCCTGAGGCGCAGGTAGAGCGCGCCCGCGCCGCCGTGGCGGTGATGCGCGTCCTCGAAACCGAGGACGTAACGGCGAAATTCCGGCAACCCCAACCATTGCGGGACTTGCCGCTTGAGCACGCCACGCTCGCCCCCGTCCTCGCGCGCGCTGCCGCCCTTGCCGGTAATCACCAGAACGAACTTGGCGCCATCCCTCTGCGCCTTGCGCAAGAACGAAGATAGCGCGGCATAGGCCTCGCTTTGGGTTTTGCCGTGCAGGTCGACGCGGACATCGATCGCTTCTGTGCCGCGTGCAAGGCGCTGCTTGAGCCGGCGATCAAACGCTTCGAGGGGAACCGTAGGCCTTGCCGCGGGTGGCGCAGAGCGCGCCGGCGCGCGCGAAGGTTTTGGCTTTGGCTTGCCCGGCGCGGTCGGCGGTTCCGGATCCGACGGCAGCGGCTGCCGCCGCAGCGGTGCGACCGAGCGGGTGACATCGCTCCAGAGCTTCTGCTCGTGCGCGCTCAGCCCGCGCCGGGACGACTTGCCCTCGCCCGCCCTCATGATCCCGGCCGCCATCGCGCCGGCCCAACCTGCCGGCGCAATTTTCTTGCCCGGGTCTCGTTCTCGCCCTTACCCGCCGCGTGCTTGGACTTGCTCGGCTCCTGCTTGACCTCGACCTCGGGGATGCTCGGCTTCGCCACCGGCAGCGGCATGTGCTTGCCGGCCTCGATCATATCGAGCTCGCGCGGAAGCAGCATGACGAAACGTCCGGGGTGACGAATGCGGCCGGCGATGCGGGCGGCATCATCGCCGGCCCCCCAATAAAGGTCGGCCCGCGCCGGCCCGACGATGGCCGAACCCGTGTCCTGCGCGATCATCAGCCGGCGGAACGGCGTGGTCGGCTTTGCGCTCTCGATCGGCAAACTTGCCTCGATGAAGAAGGGCGTACCGTAAACGTGGATCTTGTCGACGGCGATCGAGCGACCCGGCACCAGCGGAACCCCCTGCGCGCCGGCCGGTTCGCCCTCGTTCGATAAGCCGGTGACGTGAAAGAAAATGTAGGAGCGGTTCGTCGCACGCACCTTCGGCGCCTCGTCGGGATTGGCGGCCATCCAGTCGCGGATGCGCTGCATCGACATTTCTTCCCGCGGGATCAGATTACGCTCGATAAGCGCGCGTCCGACCGCCGTGTAGGGATAGCCGTTGTGGGAATCGTAGTTGAGGCGCAGCGCCGTGCCGTCCTCCAGGATCACCCGCGCCGATCCTTGGATCTGAATCGCTAGCGCCTCGAAAGGATCCCTGACCCAGCAGATCTCGAGCTTTTGCCCGTCGAGCGCCCCGCCCTCGATGCCGGCGCGATCGTGGTAAGGCACGATCTCGCCCTTGTCGTTCAGTCGGCCGATCAGTGCGCCTTTATTGGGAAACGGGTCCGTACCCGGCTTGTAGCCGGCGGCCACCAGATCGGGCGGGCGCCGGTAGAGCGGCACGTGAAATTCGGGATTGGGAAAGCGCGATCCTTCGACGATCGGCTCGTAATAGCCGGTCAGAAAACCTTGCGGCTCGCCCAGCCGCGTGATGCGTACCGGCCGAAAATTATCCTCGAAGAAGCGGCGCGCCGCGTCTTTGTCGGTCGGCCGCACCGCGGCCGCGCGGCGGCAGACTTCCGCGAGCGCGTTGTAAACCGGCCGCTCGCCCCGCGGCTCCCTGACGTTGCGAAATGGCCTACAGCTGGTCTGGTACGTCGCGAAAGCGGCGAGGTGATCGTCGGCTGCCCAGCCGGCGACATCGGTCCATTTGACCGGCTCGAGCTCGGTATCAGCGAGCTTGAACGGCTCGTCGCCCGGCTCGGCACAAAGCGGAGCGGGGAGCGAAAGCGCGGCTGCGATGCTTCCGAGGAAGACGCACAGGCAGAGCCGCATCGCGTTCCCGTCCCGGTTACTGCCCGGCTTCGGTAGCGACGAGCTTCCAATTGGGATCGCGCGAGGAGAGGTCGCGCGCGAAGGTCCACACGTCCGTGACGTCGGTGACCTTGTCGGGATTACCCTCGATCACGTTGCCGGACTTGTCGCGGGTGACGGAAATGAGCTGCGACACGAACCGCACGGTGATCTGCGCGGTGCGGCCACGCAATTCGACGCCGGAGATGTCGGACTTGTCGATCGCGACGAAGCGAGTCTCGACGGTGTCGCCTTTGTTCTCACGCTCCCTGATCGCGCCCTCGAAGCCATCATAGACTTCGCGCGAGAGCAGGTTCTTGAGCGAGCGGCGGTCGCCTTCGGCATAAGCGAGCACGATCATCTCGTAGGCAGCGCGCGCCCCCGCGATGAAATGCTTGGCATCGAAGGTCTTGTCTTCGCGCGCGATCGAATCGAGCCCGGCGGCCATCGCCGATCCGGTCTCGGCGATGCCCTTCCAACGCTCGCCCGGCTCGGAGGTATCGGCGGGTTTTTGCGTGGTCTCGCCCCCCCGGCCGGGCAGCGTCACCACATTGTCATTGGTCGCCCCGCGCACCGCATCGCGCGCGGAATAAGGATCGTACGGAGGTCGTTGGCGGCCCGTGCGTTGGCCCAATACGCTTCGCAAGCGCAGGAAGATGAACACTGCCAGCGCCAGGAAGATGATGGTGTAAATATCGAACACGTCTCGCACGCTCTCGACCGCCGTGAGGGAACCGCGGGATCAGTTGAAAGCCAGACAGGAAGTCTGCAGAGGCAGAGACGGTTCCCGCATCACTATGTAAGTGCGCCACCGCACTGATCCAGAGGCCTTGCGCTGAACCCGGCGCTTAAATCGCGCCGAGGTGACCATAGACGATCCCAACCGTGGCGCCAACAAGGCTGACGTCCCCGGGGACGGCGCAGGAATGGCCGGCATGTCCTTGGTTAAAAGCGATGAATCGCGCGCACGCCGCCAAGTGAACTGCCGGGCTTCATTCTCCCCGCAAGCGCCTTCCGATGGCGTTTTCGTTGCCATTGCGTTGCACCCTCGAGCAGGTCCAGATGCCCCGATCTTGAGCAGCTGCGCGGCGCGCTGTCCCACAAGCACCGCAAAGCCGCATTCGAAGCACGGCGCAAAGGGAACCAGGCTGCTGGAATCTCTGAGATTTCCGGCTTTTGCGGCCCGGCGAGCCGCGCAAATTGCTGCGCACGCTTTTTCCGTTGATCACGGGAAAGCTCAGCCGCGCCGGCACTCGGGCCGCGCGCGTGCGTTGGAATGATCCGCGCTGCTCCTCGGAGGGCTCGTCAACTCCAAGTCTGGCAGGTGAAATCCTTGTCCGACCGGGGCGCCTGTGTTAGCCACGCCGCCGATTGCGGCGATTGTGAGCAGCGAGAGAGGGAGAGTCGATGGCGACCACCGGCAATGGCGGACCCGCGCCGAGCCCAGGCCCGCAGCAAGGTCAGGCGCAGCTCACCGTGCTTGGCCAATACATCAAGGATTTCTCGTTCGAGAATCCGAACGCACCGCGCTCCTTGACGCCGCAGCAAACGCAGCCCGCCATCAACATCCAAATCAACGTCGGCGTCCAACAACTCGCGCAGACCGACTATGAAATCTCGCTCAAGCTCGAAGGCAAGGCCGAGACCGCCGGAACGGTTCTGTTTGCCTTCGATCTGACGTTCGCCGGCGTTTTTCGCGTCCAGAACGTGCCGGCTGAGACGCTGCAGCCGATCGTCATGATCGAGTGTCCGCGCCTGTTGTTTCCATTCGCCCGCGAGATCGTCGCTACCTCGGTGCGCAACGGCGGCTTTCCACCATTGTTGCTCGATCCGGTTGATTTCGTCGCGCTCTATCAGCAGCGCGCGGCGCAGATGCAATCGCCGCAGCCGACCACGCCGTCGAGCTAGGGCATGTCCCGATCAGGTTGAATCCCTTTCCTTCGTCATGCCCGGCACGCAGTCAAGCTTGCGCAGACTGCGTAAACTTGTCTGCGCTGCCGGGCATCCACGTCTTTTGTGCCTCAAATGAAGACGTGGATGGGGTCGGCACACGTGTAACCGAGACGGGCTGAGGCTTCACGCGCCGCCCGCCGGCAACTGCAGATACTCGCGCCAGACTGCTGTCTCCCCGAGGGTCGCGACAAAGGCGAGATGCGCGTCGCACTCCTCGGCGCTCAACCGGGGCACGAGCGCCGCAGGTCGCACCCGAACGACCACGGGGACGATGGGCCCGCCAATCGCCTCGGCACCGACTTCGACGAGAACGAGCTGAGCTTGCCGGGCGCCGATCAGGTCGAGATAGACCTCTGCCAGCAGCTCGGCGTCGAGCAAGGCGCCGTGTTTGGTGCGCCGTGAATTGTCGATGCCACAACGTATACAGAGGTCATCCAACCGGTTGGACGCGCCCGGGTATTTGCGGCGGGCCAACAGCAGCGTGTCGACCAGACGGTCACGCTGCACCAGCAGTTTTCCGGCGCGCTCGAGTTCTGCGTTCAAGAAGGCGAGGTCGAATAGCGCATTGTGCGCGATGAGCGGCGCGTCGCCCATGAATGCCGCCAGCTCCTCGGCGATCTCGGCGAAGAACGGCTTGTCCTTGAGAAACTCGGTCGACAGGCCGTGGATCGCGACCGCCTCGGCCGGCACATCGCGCTCAGGATTGATATAGCGATGGAAGCTTTGCCCGGTCGGAATGCGATTGAGGAGCTCGATACAGCCGATCTCCACGATGCGGTGACCCTGGAAGGGATCAAGCCCCGTCGTCTCGGTGTCGAGTACGATTTCGCGCACGTTGCAAGTCTCGCGGTCTGGGCGCAGCCGGCGAATCACCGGCGGCGCTTCGGCATTGTAGCAACCGCGTCCAGGATCGCACGTACCTCGGCGCGCGCCGCCGCGAACCCACGCGAGGTGTCCACCACAAAATCCGCCCGGCGGCGCTTCTCCTCATCCGGCATCTGCTTCGCCAGGATCGCATCCAGCTTGTCCGCGGTCATGCCGGGGCGCTCGAGCGCGCGCGAGCGCTGCACGTCGGCCGGCGCCGATACCACCACCACCGCATCGACCCGCTCCTCGCCGCCGGTTTCGAACAAGAGCGGAATGTCGAGCACCGCGACCTTCTCGCCGCGCGCTTCCGCCTCGGCTAAGAGCCGCCGCTCGGCCTCTTGTACCAGCGGATGAACGATCTCCTCGAGTCGTGTTAGCGCCCCGCTGTCGCCCAGGACGCGCGTCGCCAACTTCTCGCGGTCGACTTTGCCGGCCGTCGTGGTGCCGGGAAATGCCGCTTCGATCGCCGCAGCGGCCTCTCCATCATAGAGACCGTGCACTACCGCATCGGCGTCGTGCACCGGCACGCCTTCCTCGGCGAAGAAGCGTGCCGTCGTCGACTTTCCCATGCCGAGCGAGCCGGTGAGGCCGAGAACGAACATGCCGTCTCAATAACCCAAGGTGTTCGACAATTCACTCGGCCAGCCACCCCGCGCTTCGCAAAAATTCCAGCAATGGCAGGACCGGCAGGCCGAGAATGGTGAAATGGTCGCCTTCGATGCGCTCGAACAGTTGAATCCCGACCTTCTCCAGCTGGTAGGCGCCGACGCTCGCGGTGACCGCGGCCCCTGCGGCATCGAGATAGGCTTCAAGAAACTGATCGGAAAAGCTGCGCATGGTGAGCCGGGCAACCTCGCGATGCTCGAACAGGACTGAACTCCCGCGCACCAGGGCGACCGCGCTGTGGAGCTCATGGGTGTGACCGCGCAGAGCCGCGAGCTGGCGACGCGCCTCGGGGCGGTCGGCAGGCTTGGAAAAGCGACGCTCGCCCAGCGCCAGGGTTTGGTCGGCGCCCAGCACCAGGCGGCCCGGACGGCGAGCGGCGACGGTGCGCGCCTTCTCGCGTGCAAGCACCGCGGCGAGTTCGCCCGCGTCCTGCTCCGCGCTGCGTTGCTCGATCGCCCGCTCGTCGATGTCAGCGGGCTTGACCGCGACGGGAATTCCGGCATCGCGCAGGATCGCATGCCGGCTCGCGCTCTTCGACGCGAGCACCAACGGTTCGCCGGCGAGCCAAAGCGGCATCGCTCAAGCGACCGGCTGGCGGCGCCGCTCGGCGAGAAAGCTCATGACGGCGGCGGCGGTCTCCTCGATCGAGCGCCGCGTCACGTCGATGCTGGGCCAGTTGTGCCGGGCACACAGCTTGCGCGAGAACGCCACCTCCTCGGCGACCGCCTTGCGGTCGATGTACTGGTTGTCATCGTGATGGGCTCGAAGCCCGAGCAGGCGATTCTGCCGGATTTGCACGATCCGCTCCGGGCTGGCATAGAGCCCCACCACGAGCGGCCGCGACAGCTGCTCTACGTGTCGGGAGAGCTGGACGCCCGGCACCACCGGTACGTTGCCGGTTTTTACTCCACGGTTCGCGAGATAGATCGAAGTGGGCGTCTTCGACGTCCGCGATACGCCCACCAGCACCACCTCCGCTTCCTCCAGGTCCTCGAGGTGCTGCCCGTCGTCATGCAGCATCGTGTAGTTGAGCGCATCGATGCGCTTGAAGGAATCCGCGTTGAGCGTGTGCTGCGCCCCCACCCGGTGCGAGGTTTCGGTGCCAAGATAGGATTGCAGAAGTTGCAGCACCGGTCCCAGGATCGACAGGCACGGCAGGCTCATTTCCCGGCAGCGATTTTCAAGCCGTTCCAGCAGCTCGTCGTCGAGCAGGGTGTAGAGGACGATGCCGGGGGACTCCTCGATTTCGGCAAGGACCCGGTCAAGTTGCTTTTGCGTGCGCACCAGCGGATAGACGTGCTCGACCGCCGAGACCTTGGTGTATTGCGCGGTCGCGGCCCGCGCTACGGTGGTCAATGTCTCACCGGTGGCATCCGAAACGAGATGAAGATGAAAATAACTGCTGGCACGCTGCGCCATGATGGGAACGGTGATTAGCTGTGGACTTCACCTGAACAGGCCACGGGTGCAGCCCAAGCGCAAGCCCACAAAGGGGCGAAAGGCTTGCGATGTCCCCAGTGCCGCCATGGGGACATCCACCAAGGACCTTCACCGGCTTATCGGTTAACTGTGAATCAGCCCTGGATTTCACAATACGACGTCGCTGGAAGCGGCGATGGCATTGCAGTTTCGAGCCCCCTCGCTGCGCGTGAGATCTTCGTCCACAGCAAGGGCATAACTTGACTGACCGTGGATAGCATGTGGGCAGGAATGTATGAATGAAATCAACGCTCCAACAATAACAACAAGAGTCTTTAAGATTAGGTTTTGAAAAGGACGATGCTAGGACTGGACAGTGAATAAGCCTCTACTCGATGTTCTTGAAGGCCAGCGCCGTACTCCGCCGCCAATATGGTTGATGCGGCAGGCAGGCCGCTATCTTCCGGAATATCGGCGGTTGCGGGAAAAGGCGGGAGACTTTCTCAAGCTCTGTTTCACTCCCGAACTTGCGGCCGAAGCCACGCTCCAACCCGTCCGCCGGTTCGGTTTCGATGCGGCGATTCTTTTCTCCGATATTTTGGTCATTCCTTACGCACTGGGGCAGTCCGTGCAGTTTACAGGCGGCGAGGGGCCGCAGCTCGAGGCGATCGCGGATCGTGGCGGATTGGCGCGGCTCAAGGCCAAGCTCGACCATCGGGTACTTGCGCCGATTTACGATGCAATCAAGCTGAGCAAAGCAGATCTTCCTCAAGGCGTCGCGTTGCTTGGCTTCTGCGGCGCACCCTGGACGGTCGCGAGCTACATGATCGCCGGCAGCGGCACGGCGGCACAGGAGCCTGCGCGGCGGTTCGCCTATGAAGATCCCGATGGGTTTGCCGAGTTGATCGAGAGATTGATCGATGCATCCGCCAGTTACCTACTCCGGCAGTTCGAGGCGGGGGTCGACGCGGTGCAGATCTTCGATACTTGGGCCGGGGTTTTGCCGGCGGAACAACTGCGCCGATGGTGCATCGATCCCACCCGACGCATCGTCGCGCAGGTGCGCCGCGAGCTGCCCGGCGCAAAGATCATCGGATTTCCACGCGGAGCCGGGACCGCGCTCGTAACCTACGTGCAAGATGTTGCTGTGGACGCCATCGGTCTTGACTGGACGGTCGATCCAATCTTCGCGCGCGAGCTCCAGTCGCGCCTGCCGGTGCAGGGAAATCTCGACCCCTTCGTGCTGCTCGTCGGTGGTGCCGCACTCGACCGCGCCGTCGATTTGACACTCGCGGCCTTCTCCGAGCGACCCTTCATCTTCAATCTGGGCCACGGAATCTTGCCGCAGACTCCTGTCGCCCACGTCGAGCGGATGCTTGCGCGGGTGCGTGCGCGATAGGTCCGCATCCGAAGCGGAGAGAGACATGTACCTATGGCTCAAGGCGTTCCACGTGATCGCCGTCATGGCGTGGATGGCGGGAATGCTCTATCTGCCGCGGCTGTTCGTCTATCACTGCGCGGCGGAGGTCGGCTCCACGCAGTCCGAAACCTTCAAGTTGATGGAGCGGCGCCTGCTCAAGGTCATTATCACTCCGGCCATGGTGGTCAGCTGGGTGCTCGGTCTATGGCTGGCGTGGGCGGGCGGCGCCTACGCCGCCGGCTGGCTCCATACGAAGGTCGTCTTGGTCCTCGTGCTCTCCGCTCTGCACGGTTTTTTTGTGCGCTGGGTGCGCCAATTCGCCCTCGACCAGAATCGGCATTCGCAGAAATTCTACCGAGTTATCAATGAAGTACCAGCAGTTCTCATGGTCGGGATCGTGATCCTGGCGGTGGTCAAGCCGTTCTGAGATCCGCAACGATCCGTGCACAATGTCGGCGCGGCACTTGCGCATGGAACCGTCTTTACCTATGTTGGGTTCATCTCCCCGAACGCAGGCAGATACAAATTAATTCCGGCCCAAGTGCGGGAGCCGGCTCTTGTATCGGGCCCCCAACGCCTCAGCTTAAGACCTGCGATTCCCCTCCGTATCGATCGGCAGCTTTTTTAGTCACCGATCCCCTCCATAGGACTACCCCGTATGCGGGAAATGAAACTCCAAGACCTCAAGGCCAAAACTCCGGCCGAGCTTGTCTCGTTCGCCGAAGAGCTCGAGGTCGAAAATGCCAGCACCATGCGCAAGCAGGAGCTGATGTTCGGCATTCTCAAACAGCTTTCGATGCGCGAGACCGACATTGTCGGCGAAGGCGTGGTCGAGGTGCTCTCCGACGGCTTCGGCTTTCTGCGCTCGCCGGAAGCAAATTACCTGCCCGGACCGGATGACATCTATGTCTCGCCCTCGCAGATTCGCCGTTTCGGCCTGCGCACGGGTGACACCATTGACGGTCACATCCGCTCGCCCAAGGAGGGCGAGCGCTACTTCGCGCTGCTCAAGGTCAACACGATCAATTTCGAGGATCCGGAAAAGGCGCGTCACAAGGTCAACTTCGACAATCTCACGCCGCTATATCCCGAGGAGCGGCTGCGGATGGAACACGACGATGCGACCAAGAAGGATCTCTCTCCCCGCGTCATCGATATCGTCGCACCCATCGGCAAAGGCCAGCGCGCACTCATCGTGTCGCCGCCGCGCACGGGCAAGACGGTGCTATTACAGAACATCGCGCACGCCATCACCGCCAACCATCCGGAATGCTACCTGATCGTGCTGCTCATCGATGAGCGGCCGGAGGAGGTGACTGACATGCAACGCTCGGTGAAGGGCGAGGTCGTGTCCTCGACCTTCGACGAGCCGGCGTCGCGGCACGTTCAGGTCGCCGAAATGGTGATCGAGAAGGCCAAGCGTCTGGTGGAACACAGCCGTGACGTAGTGATCCTGCTGGATTCGATCACCCGCCTCGGACGCGCGTACAACACGGTGGTGCCGTCCTCGGGCAAGGTGCTCACCGGCGGCGTCGATGCCAACGCGCTGCAGCGCCCGAAGCGCTTCTTCGGCGCGGCACGCAACATCGAGGAAGGCGGCTCGCTCACGATCATCGCCACCGCGCTGATCGACACCGGCAGCCGCATGGACGAGGTGATCTTCGAAGAGTTCAAGGGTACCGGCAATTCCGAAATCATTCTCGACCGTAAGGTCGCGGACAAGCGTACCTTCCCCGCCATGGACATCACGCGTTCCGGCACGCGCAAGGAAGAACTGCTGGTCGCGCCCGATCAGCTCAAGAAAATGTACATCTTGCGCCGCATCTTGAACCCGATGGGAACGATGGACGCGATCGACTTCCTGCTGGACAAGCTGCGCAACACCAAGACCAACGGCGACTTCTTCGAATCGATGAACGCTTGATCAGCCGCGCGCCGCGCGAACGGCCGCGGCGAGGGCGTCAGGTTCACTCACCGGCAACGAGCAGGTCTCGCCGATGCAGATGAAGGCCGCGCTGTGTGCTGTGGCCTTGATCTTGTCGTGAGCGGGATGTTCGGCCCCCAGCGCGTGCGACGCGCGTAACACCACGCGGTCCAGGAAGGGAAGCTTGCGCGCCGTCGCGAGAAGCTCGCCGGCACGTTTGTCCTCCCCGGTCACGACGATCTCGGCTGCCCGCAAGCGCAGATCGAGCGCATTGAGCAACGCGAGATGCGCAAACAGGTTTTCCGCCGCGCTCGCAGCGATGCCCGCAAACAACCGATCCGCCTTGTCGCGCCAGGCGTGCTGGCCGCTATAGATCGCGAGCCGGATCAAATTCTGCGCCGCCACGGCGTTGGGATTGGGCGTCGCCTCGTCGGTGGTGGAGCTCGGCCGCACCACCAAGCCCTCGGCATCGTCTGCGGTGAGGAAATAGCCGCCGTTGTCGGGATTGGCGTAATGCCGGTCGAGCGTCGCCTGCCAGTCGAGCGCGCGTTCGAGGTAACCGTGTTCGGCGGTTGCCTCGCAAAGCGCCAGAGCCGCCCGGATCATGGCGGCATGATCGGAGGCGAGCCCCGGCAGCATGAGTTTGCCGGCGCGCCAGGAGTGGCCGAGGCGATCGCCGTGGCTCATCTTGGCATCGATGAAAAGGAACGCGCGTGCGCCCATCTCGACCCAGACCGGCTCGTTGAAAGCGAGGCCGGCGTTGACGAGCGCGGCAATCATCAGGCCGTTCCAGTCCGCCAGCACTTTGTCATCGCGGCCCGGCGGCACTCGCTTCTCCCGCACGCTGAGAAGTTTTTCGCGCAGCGCCGCGAGTCTTTGCTCGTCTTGCTCGCTGCGCGGGACATGCTTGAGGCGATTGAGAATGTTGTGACCTTCAAAATTGCCTTCGGCGGTTACGTCGTAGTTTGCCGCAAAAAACGTGGCGTCCGCCTGACCCAATACCGCGGTCACCTCGTCCAGCGACCAGACGTAGAATTTTCCCTCTTCGCCTTCGGAATCGGCGTCGAGTGAGGCGCAAAACGCGCCTTCCTGCGTCGTCATTTCCCGCCGCAGCCAAATCACGGTCTCGCGTGCGCGGCGCCGGAACAACTCGTTGCCGGAGCGGAGATAGGCGAGGGCGAGCAACTCGAGCAGCAGCGCGTTGTCGTACAGCATCTTTTCGAAATGCGGTACCAACCAGCGCTCGTCGACCGAGTAGCGGGAAAACCCGCCGCCGAGGTGATCATAGATGCCGCCCTCGCAGATGCGGGCGAGCGTGAGCTCCACGGCGGCGCAATAACGCGCGGTGCCCGTGCGCTCCCCCGCGCGCCACAAAAACTCGAGCATCATCGCCTGCGGGAATTTTGGCGCGCCGCGCATGCCGCCGTTGACAGGGTCGATCACGCGCGCAAGCTGATCGGCAGCACGGTCGAGGTCGGCTGCGGCAATCGTGACGCGTCCCGTGGCGCGCGCGCTTTCCGCCAACCGCGCCATCAGCGCGCTGCGATTCTGCTCCACGCTTTGCGGCTCCTGCCGGAACACACGCTCGACCTCGCGCAGGAGGTCGACGAAGGCAGGCTTTCCATACCGCGCCGTCTTGGGAAAATAAGTGCCGCCCCAGAACGGCTCGCCGCCGGGAGTAAGGAACATGGTGAGCGGCCAACCGCCGTGCTCACCAAGATGATGCAGCGCCGACATGTAGATCTGGTCGATGTCGGGACGCTCCTCGCGGTCCACTTTGATATTGACGAAGAGATCGTTCATGACCTTCGCGGTGTCCGCGTCCTCGAAGCTCTCGTGCGCCATGACATGACACCAATGACAGGCGGCATAACCGACCGAGAGCAGAATCGGTTTGTTTGCACGTTTCGCCTCGGCCAGCGCTTCGGTTCCCCACGGCCACCAATCGACCGGGTTGTGCTTGTGTTGCAGCAGATAGGGGCTCGTCTCGCGCGCGAGCCGGTTCTCGTGGGACGTGGCGACGGAATCGGTCGACATCTGGGGATAATGCCTGCGGGTACGGTTGGTTCAGCGCACGAGACGCGGCGAACGCATGGATGAATAGGGTTTTCCGCTGACCTATAGCTATTTCGCTGTGATCTCGCCGGCAAGTTATGGAAGGTTCTACCACCGGGAATGATAAGCGACCGCGATACCATTTTCGCCCTCTCCTCCGGGCGGCCGCCGGCGGCGATCGCAGTCGTGCGCATTTCCGGTCCGGGTGCGCGCATGGCGCTCGAACAGATGCTCGGCCGCGTGCCCCAGCCGCGGCGCGCCTCGCTCGCACGCCTGCGCGATCCGGTGAGCGGCGAGATCGTCGACGAGGGACTTGCGCTGTGGTTTCCCGCGCCGAACAGCGAAACCGGTGAAGACATGGCGGAGCTGCACGTGCACGGCGGCCGCGCCGTCATTGCAGCCGTTCTCGCGGCGTTGGCAAAGCTCGCCGGATTGCGTCCCGCGGAAGCAGGGGAGTTCACGCGCCGCGCGTTCGAGAATGGGCGCATGGATTTGACTGCCGTCGAGGGCTTGGCTGATCTCGTCGCAGCCGAAACCGAGGCGCAACGGCGCCAGGCGTATCGGCACCTCAGGGGCCTGCTGGGGGAGCGCGCGGAGAGCTGGCGGCAGCGCCTGATCGAGGCGTTAGCGCTGGTCGAGGCCGGGATCGATTTTTCCGACGAGGAGGACGTGCCAAAGGACATGATGGCGCGTTCGCTCGAGCTCATTCGGCCGCTGGCCGGGGAAATCAGCAAGGCGGGCGCAGGGCAGGGCGAACGGCTGCGCGAGGGGCTGCGCGTCGCCATTGCGGGGCCGCCGAACGCGGGCAAGTCGACCCTGTTCAATCGCCTCGCTCGGCGCGAGGCTGCGATCGTGTCGCCCTTCCCCGGAACTACGCGCGATGTGCTGGAACTGCATCTCGATCTCGGCGGCTATCCCGTCACCATGCTCGACACTGCGGGAATTCGGGAGACGACCGACCCGGTCGAACGCGAAGGCGTGCGGCGCGCAAGTGAGCGGGCGGCCGACGCGGACTTGGTGCTTTGGGTGGTCGATGCGACGCAAGTGCAGTCGCAAGACCGTCCGACGCACGGTGGGATCCCATCGGTAACTTGGTTGGTGGTTAACAAAATCGATCTCCTGTCTGACGGCGAAAGACGAAGGATTGAATCCAAATTCGCTAAAACAGAAAACGTTAACCTTATTTCGAGTGCGACCGGGGTCGGAGTGGACGAGTTGGTTAACTCGGTCGCGGCGTTTGCCGACGGTTTTTTCACTCCCGAACCGGCCCTGGTTACGCGCGAGCGCCAGCGCGCACATCTGAAGGAGACCGTCATTGCGTTGCGCGACGCCCAGCGGGCCGGCGAAGAAGGTCGTGAGGAAATAATGGCGGAACAGCTTCGCCTGGCGGCCCGGGCCTTGGGCAAGCTGCTCGGGCGCGTCGACGTTGAGGATGTTCTGGACGTGATCTTTCGCGATTTCTGCATTGGGAAATAAACCGGCCGTCGCCGGCGAGAACTTGTCATTCGAAGCGAGACATCGAACGGTTCGCCGCGGAGCGAGGAGCCCACGATGTGCACACCCGTCGCTACGTTTCACGTGAAACCTAGTTCACGCGAACATCTCTGGATTGGGGATCTTGGAGGCGGCGAAATAGACGATCGCTCCGCAGTTAGCTAGAAGCTCGACGCGCGAAGGCTTGAAAACGCATGGACAGCCACTTCGATGTCATTGTCGTGGGCGGCGGACACGCCGGCTGCGAGGCCGCCGCGGCCGCAGCGCGTTTGGGCGCCAAGACGGCGCTGGTTACCCATCGCTTCGCGACCATCGGCGCAATGTCATGTAATCCCGCGATCGGGGGTCTCGGCAAAGGCCACCTCGTCCGGGAGATCGATGCCCTCGACGGTCTCATGGGCCGCGTGGCCGATCTTGGGGGCATCCAGTTCCGGGTGCTCAACCGGCGCAAAGGACCGGCGGTGCGCGGGCCGCGCGCCCAGGCGGACCGCCGCCTCTACGCCGCTGCCATGCAGCAGGCGATCTCGGCGACAGCGAATCTCGTGGTGATCGAGGCCGACGCGGACGATCTCATCATTTCGGACGAGCGAATCGCCGGGCTCAAGCTTGCGGACGGGCGCGAACTGGGAGCGGGGGCCGTCGTGCTCACGACAGGCACGTTTTTGCGCGGCCTCATCCATATTGGCGAGCAACAAATGCCGGCCGGGCGCGTCGGCGAAGCGCCGGCGGTGGGGTTGGCGCTCACGTTGGAGCGGCTTGGATTTTCGCTCGGCCGGCTCAAGACCGGTACGCCACCACGGCTCGACGGCCGCACCATCGACTGGACGGCGGTGGAGATGCAGCCCGGAGACGAGCCGCCGGAGCCGTTTTCTACCTTGACCGAGCGGATCGAGAATCCGCAAGTCCAGTGCGGCATAACCCGGACGACCGCGGCGACCCACCAGATCATCCGCGAGAACGTCCATCGTTCGCCCATATATTCGGGCCAGATCCAGAGCAAGGGCCCGCGCTACTGCCCATCGATCGAGGACAAGATCGTGCGCTTCGGCGAGCGCGACGGCCACCAGATCTTTCTCGAGCCGGAAGGGCTCGACGATGCCACCGTATATCCGAATGGGATCTCGACCTCGTTGCCGGAGGAGGTCCAAACCGCGCTGATCGCGACCATTCCGGGCCTTGCGAACGCCCGCGTGATCCGGCCGGGTTACGCCATCGAGTACGACCACGTCGATCCGCGCGAGCTGAGGCCAACCCTGGAGACGAAGCGCCTGCCGGGGCTGGTCTTGGCTGGGCAAATCAACGGCACCACCGGCTACGAGGAGGCTGCCGCCCAAGGTCTGGTCGCGGGCCTCAATGCGGCAGCGCGAGCGGGGGGAAGCGGGGAGGTGACGTTCGACCGCGCCGAGGCGTATCTCGCTGTAATGATTGATGATTTAGTCACACGGGGGGTCACCGAGCCGTACCGGATGTTTACCTCGCGTGCGGAATACCGCCTAACGCTGCGCGCCGATAACGCGGACCAACGTTTGACCGGGCGCGGCGTTGCGATCGGCTGCATCGATGGCGCACGCCGCCGCCGGCACGAGGCGAAAATGATGGCTCTTTCCGCGGCTCGCGACTTCGCTCGCTCGGTCTCCCTCACCCCCAGCGAGGCGGATCGCCACGGCCTTGCCCTCAATAAGGACGGCCAGCGGCGGAGCGCCTTCGAGCTGCTATCGCACCCCCACATCAGGATCGCGGATATTGCAAAGATCTGGCCTCCGTTCGGCGACGTCCCGGCGAAAATCGCGGAGCAGCTCGAAATCGACGCGAAATACGACGTCTATCTCTCGCGCCAGGCGGCCGATATCGCCGCCTATCGGCGGGACGAGGCCCTAGCGCTCCCGGAGAGCCTTGACTATTCGCAGTTGCCCGGCCTCTCCATCGAAGCTCGCCAAAGGCTTGATGTCGCGCGCCCCCGTACGATCGGCCAGGCCGCGCGCATCGACGGCATCACACCCGCGGCACTCACTCTCCTGGCGGCGCACCTCAAACGCAACGGCCGGCGTGCCAAAACTGCGGCCGCCGGAAGCTGATGCGGGAGAGGGCCTCTCGCGGTCGAAAGCGCAAGCGAGAAGAGCGCGCCCGCGCCGCCCAGGCCCTGCCACTCGACACATCTGCTGCCGCCGATCGCGCGCGGGCCCTCGCGCTCACGCCGGTTTCACGTGAAACATTGGAGCGCCTCGATCGGTTTGTCGCGCTTCTGCTGGAATGGCAGCAAAGAACAAACCTGATTGCGCCCTCCACGGTGCCATATCTGTGGACGCGACACATTGCCGATTCGCTCCAGCTCCTCGCGCTCGCCCCCGATGCACGCGCTTGGGTCGATCTCGGGTCGGGGGGCGGTTTTCCCGGCCTGGTGATTGCCTGCGCCCTTGCCGGCACCCCTGGTGCTCATGTCCATCTCATTGAAAGTCATGGCAAAAAAGCCGCATTCCTGCGCGAGGCTCAGCGCCTGACTGGGTCGCCCGCAAGCGTAGAGGCCATGCGCATCGAGGAATTCGTCAAGACCTTCGAGGGTCTGGTGGACGTCATCACCGCGCGCGCCGTCTCCCCCCTCAAGCCCTTGTTTCAGCAGACCTTTCCGCTTCTGGGGAAAAGCGGCGCAATAGCCTTGTTCCCGAAGGGGCAACATGCAGAGCTTGAGCTGAGAGAGGCGCGCGAGTCGCCCACTGCGCAGGCTTGGGCCATGGACGCGACGCTCGTTCCCAGCCGTACCGATCCGGCCGGCCGCATTGTTGTGATCCGGAATGTGGAGTGCCGCGGGACAACGCCATAAGATTCCATCCGATTCGCAAAGCGATGCGATGATGCTGGACCGACCGTCATGACCGATCACGCGGACTCGCCGGCACAGTCGGCGCCAGAAGCGCCGCAGGTCATCTCACTTGCGAGCCGCATTCCCAATCCCGCGCCGCCGCGCGTGATCGCGATTGCCAACCAGAAGGGCGGCGTCGGCAAGACCACGACAGCGATCAACCTCGGCACAGCTTTGGCGGCGATCGGCGAGCAAGTGCTGATCATCGACCTTGATCCACAAGGCAATGCCTCGACCGGTCTCGGCATTGATCGCCGCAGCCGCCGCCACTCGACCTATGACGTGTTGATGGGCGAAGCGAGCTTATCGGACGCGGTGCTAACGACTGCCGTCCCGCGGCTTTCGATCGCGCCGTCGACGCTCGATCTTTCCGGGCTCGAGCTCGAGGTCAGCCAGGAGCGCGATCGCACTTTTCGATTGCGGAGCGCGCTCGCGCCGCTGCGCGCGCAAACGCCGGGCGTCAGCGAGTTCAGCTATGTGCTGATCGATTGTCCGCCGTCGCTCAACCTGCTCACCGTCAACGCACTGGCGGCCGCGGACGCGATCCTCGTTCCGCTGCAGTGCGAGTTCTTTGCGCTCGAAGGATTGTCGCAGCTCTTGCAGACCGTCGAGACAGTGAAATCCACGCTCAATCCCGAACTGATGATCCACGGCATCGTGCTCACTATGCACGACGCGCGCAACAACCTCTCCAACCAGGTCGTCGCCGACGTGCGGGCGAACAGCAAACAAAAGGTCTATGACACGATCATCCCGCGCAACGTGCGCGTATCGGAAGCGCCATCCTACGGCAAGCCGGTGCTGGTCTACGATCTCAAATGCGTCGGCAGCGAAGCTTACTTGCGCCTCGCGACCGAGATCATTCAGCGTGAGAAGGAATTGATCGCGGCTCCGCTGCGCGCCGCCGGAATCATCGACGCAGATCAGCAGCACGGTGCGGCGTGACGCAAAACGATTCGGGAGGAACGCCGATGGCAGACGAGGGCCGATCGCGACTTGGGCGCGGGCTGGCGGCGCTCATGGGCGACGTCGGCGCCGAAACGGCGACGACGCCGGAACGCGCCCGCAATCAACGGCGCGTGCCGATCGAATATCTCAGGCCCAATCCGCGCAATCCCCGCCGCAATTATGCGGATACCGAGCTCGATGAGCTCGCCGCGTCGATCAAACAGCATGGGATCATCCAGCCGGTGGTCGTACGTGCGCTGCGCGGCGTAAAAGATGCGTACGAGATCATCGCCGGCGAGCGACGCTGGCGAGCGGCGCAACGCGCCGCGCTGCATGACATCCCGATCGTGCCGGTTGAAGCGAGCGACAGCGAAGCGCTGGAGCTTGCCATCATCGAGAACGTGCAACGCAGCGACCTCAATCCGCTGGAAGAAGCCGGCGGATATCAGGCGCTGGCGAGTGACTACGGTCATAGTCACGAGGAGATCGCCAGGATTGTCGGCAAGAGTCGCAGCCACGTCACCAACACGCTGCGCCTGTTGAAGCTGCCGGAGCCGGTCAAAGCCTACATCCATGCCGGCAAGATTACCGCCGGCGCCGCGCGCATGCTCATCGGCGCCTCCGATCCCGAAGAGATGGCGCGCGAAATCGTCGATCGCGGCCTCAACGTTCGTCAAGTGGAGGCGTTGGCGAAGGATCGCGGCTCCGCAAAGAGCAGGGCGGCCAAGACGCGCGCCATGAAAACCGCCGATACGATTGCGCTCGAGCGCCGAGTATCCGACGCGCTTGGCCTTGCAGTCGTCATCGACCACCGCGGCGACGCCGGCGTGCTGCGCATCCACTACAGCAATCTCGATCAGCTCGATGGGGTGCTGCGGCGGCTTGAGAGGAACTGACCCGGCGATCGAGTCGGATCATTCCTTCCGCCGCGCGTCGACCGCAAGCATCAGCAACGCGCGTTGCGCAATGACGTCCGCCATTGCCGACTGTTGGCGCGCGTCGAGCATGGCTTCGGCCAGCCGCGCCATCGCGCGTTGAAGCCGCGCCGAGTTCCACGTCCTCAGCGCCGACTCGACGAAGGGCTTGCGGTTGAAATGGACGAACGGCTGGATGCCTCCGGCCGCCTCGGTGACCGAGGCGCCTTGATCGATGGCAAGCCTCGCCCGATGCAATTGCGCGACGTGCCGCAGCGCCGCCGACAAGATCGTGCCGGGCGCCGTGCCGGCCGTGCGCACCTTGCCGAATTGCGCTTCGAGCTCGCGGGTGCGACCGGCGAAGGCGGCGTCGATCACGCCGTCGACGGCCAACGTCGAGGCGTCGGCGGCCACTGCGACGACGTCGTCCAGCTCGACGCGCGCTTTGCCGCGCGCGAACAGCGCGAGCTTGCGGATTTCATGGCGCGACGCGAGACGGTCGCCGCCGAGCAACGGAACGAGGGCCGCGCGGGCATCCGGCGAAATGGCAAGCTCGAATTCGCGCAATTCGTCGTCGATGAGACGGAGCAAGTCTCTTTCCGCATCGGGGTAGCACGGCAGCGCCGCGGCCTGTTTTGCACGCTCGCAAATGGCGCGCAGCGGCGCACTGCGCTTGAGATCGCCGGCCTCGATAACGACGCGGCAGTCCGGCGGGGGAGCGGTAACGAGCGCCTCCAGCGCCGGAGCAAAATTCCGCCCGCCGGCTTTAACCCATACTGCGCGGCGGCCGCCGAACAGCGGAATCGTGTTTGCCTCCTCGACCAGGCGCGTCGGCTCGCTCGCGAGTTCATCGCCGTCGAGGCGCGCGAGTTGAAAGGGATCCTTCGGATCGTCGACCGATCCGCGCACCAGCGCTTCCACGCGCTCGCGCACAAGGCCCGCATCGGGGCCGAAGACTAGCACGATCGGCCGATCAGGCCGGGCGAGAAATCTCTCGATTTCGGAGGCTTTCAGCGCGACCATGAAATCTATCGCCAGAACCTCTCGCTGGTGCCGCCGAGAGCGAATTGCGGGCGCGGCCGCCGCGACCAAGACTCTTGCGATAGAGGATCGCGAGGTGAGCGCTTACGTCCCGGCGATGAAATACGAGGCAAGCCGCGACCTGATGTTGTCGGCGACCACTTTCCCGGCACGCAGTTCGGCGTCCCGCAAGCCGCGGACGCGGGCGAATCGCTGCTCCTGGCCCGGGATGTCGTAGGACACGCGGGCGAAGGTCGTGCCGGTCACCACGATCTTGCCGGTCCCGATTTCCGTCAACGTGTAGCTCACATTGAGTCCGTAGTTCTCGAGGTCCGGTCGTGAGGTGTTGACATCGACGATGAGCGACGTCCGGACCGAGGCGATGGAGATCTTCAGGCGATGGGTTGGTGGCGCCGAATAGCCGCCGCCGGTGAAGTCGTAGAGGAGCGCGTTGCGGATTTCGACCGCGATCCGCGCCTCGTCGGTTCCCTTCGGCGCCGCGATCTGCAGGACATCGACGGCGCTGAGTTGGTCGCGCAGGACCGGCCCGCCGGTGGGGGACTGCTCCCCATAGAGCGGCTGGAAACAACCGCCCGCGAGCGCCGCAATAGCCAGGGCGGCAACGGCCCGAAACAGGCTCCGCTGCGATGGGGCGCATGGCGTGCGCGCGCCGTCGCATTCCCCCCGGCGGCCACCGGCCGACCCCCCCTCATGCCACCACATTGACGATCCTCTGCGGTACCACGATCACTTTCTTGGGCGGCTTCCCATCGAGCGCCCGTTTTACCGCATCGAGCGCCAAGACGGCAGACTCGATCTCGGTTTTGGCTGCATTTCTGGCGACTGTGACATCGCCGCGCTTCTTACCATTGATTTGGACCGGAAGTGTGATCGTGCTTTCGATCAGAAGATCCGCCTCGAGCCGCGGCCAAGTCTCTGATGCGACTAGGGTTTTATGCCCCAGCGCGGCCCAGCACTCCTCCGCGAGGTGTGGCATCATGGGGTGGAAAAGCGCAACCAGGATGTCGGCCGCCTCCCGCACCGCCCAGCGATAGTCCGCCGCTGGCTCGCTCTCGAGGTCGGCGAGCGAGGCCTGGAAGGCATTGGCCAACTCGTAGATATGGGCGACGCACACGTTAAAGCGCAGCCGCTCGATGTCCTCCGACACGCGCGCGAGCGCGCGGTGTGCCGCCTTGCGCAGCGCCAGCGCCGGCTCGCCGAAATGCGACGGGCGCGCCGAATCGGCGGGCGCGGCGACCTCGGCCGCCTCGCGCACGAGCCGCCATAGCCGCTGCACGAAACGCCAGGCGCCCTGCACGCCCTCCTCGGTCCAGATCACGTCGCGTTCGGGTGGCGAATCGGAAAGCATGAACCAGCGCGCGGTATCGGCGCCGTAGCTGGCGATGATGTCGTCCGGGTCGACCGTGTTGCGTTTTGATTTCGACATCTTCTCGATCGGACCGATCGCCACCGGTTCGCCGGTGGCGATCAGCGAGGCGCGCCGCACTTCGCCGGCGCCTTCCACCTTCACCTCGGCGGGCATGACCCATTCGCCGTTCGCTGCCTGATAGGTCTCGTGCACCACCATCCCCTGCGTGAACAAGCCGGTGAATGGTTCATCGAGATCGATGTGTCCGGTCGCGCGCATGGCGCGGGTGAAGAAGCGGCTATAGAGGAGGTGCAGGATGGCGTGCTCGATGCCGCCGATATACTGATCGACCGGCATCATCCGGTCGGCGACGGGGCGGTTGGTGGGACGCGTCGTCCACGGATCGGTGAAGCGGATGAAATACCAGGACGAGTCGACGAACGTGTCCATGGTGTCGGTCTCGCGCCGCGCCGTCCCGCCGCAGCTCGGACATGCCACGTTTTTCCAAGTGGGGTGACG
>VAZM01000602.1 GCA_005883135.1 Alphaproteobacteria bacterium | reverse complement strand
CCGCTGCCCGGATGGCACCATCACGGTGACGCGGCAAGGCGATGATCTTGCGCTCGGATGGTTCGGCAGCGTGCAAGGCAGCACCATCGTCGCCTATGGCACCCTGCACAAAAAGTAATTCGAAGTTTGTAATTTGTAGCCCGCATGAGCGTAGCGATATTTGGGGGCGGGCCCCGATGGCGCGGAGCGTGTCATCGGGCTACGGCGGACTACGCGGGCGAACTGCGCAGCACGCGCGCCGCCGCTTGCATTTCGGCGAAGCGATAGGCGCGCCGCTCGAGCGCGAGCTCGTCCCTGCCCCATTGCAGCATGTTCCAATCCTCATCGACGTGGGCGGCCGACCAGGCTTCGTCCAGCGACAGCGCGCCGGCGGCGAAAGCGAGCGCAATGAGGGCCGATCCCGTCAGCGTCGTCATTGCGTGCAAGGCGCCGAGGGGCCAGGGATCGCGCGGGATCGCCGCGCGCGCGCCATCGAGCGCTTGCGCGGGCTGCGCGACGTGAGCCATGCCTTGGGTCGGTTGGAAACGAGCGCGCAGCGCGCGCGACGCCCATTCCAGCACCGGATCCCAAGCCGCCGCCTGCCGCTCGACCAAGCCCGCGGGCCGCTCGGCGCGATAGAGCACGAGATCGCAGGCCGCCGATGAATGGACGACGCCGTCGATAATCGTATTGGCGAGCCGCGTGAGCGGCATCTTCGCTGGATCGACGACGTCCATTTGTGCCTCCCACTCCGCGGCAACAGCTTCCGCCAAAGCGCGCGTGGGCGTCGAAAGGACCGCCCGCGCGGGCGTGCGCACCTCGCGGCCATCGAGCGTCACGCGGAACTCGTCGTCGGCATGCTCGACTCCGGCGTGCGCATAAAAGCGGCGGCGCAGTTGCGGCCGCATCCCGCGCCGCGCTGCCTCGGTCGGGTCGAGCGAAGCGCTGGCGAAAACGTCGAGCAGATCGCGCATTCCCGCAACATGGGTTGACGCGGCGGAGCTTGCAACGCGCAGCAACCAGTGCCGCCGCACAATGATTTCGGCCGCTTGAATGGCAGCACCAATCCCTCCCCGGTGGGGAGGATGGTCGACCCCGGCGTTGAGCCGGGAGGAGACCGGGTAGGGCTGCGCCGTGCGCTTGTTGGAAGTGCAGCCTTTTCAGTGGCTTATCTCCGCCATCGAATCCTGCCCGCAAACCGCGGCCATGAAACGGCCGCTGTCGTTTTCCATGCACGGATTATTGAAACTCCAGGAGGTAAAAGCCTGTTATGACCTATGTATCGGTGGAATTTCGAAGGGGGCTCCACTAGTATCCGCGCCGGATTCGGGCGCCGCCGCAAAGCCGCGGCCCGGATCGAGCCCGACGCGGGTTTGCGCAGAAAGTACCGTGAGCGCGACTGGCCGTCGTGCAGAGGAGTAGATGAGACCTACCGACATTTCGGCGCCGGACTATTTCCACAAGGTCGTGGATTGCCAGTGGGCCTGTCCGGCTCACACGCCAGTACCCGAATATATCCGATTGATTGCCGCAGGCCGCTACAGCGATGCCTACATGGTCAATTGGAAGTCCAACGTGTTTCCCGGAATCCTCGGTCGTACTTGCGATCGGCCGTGCGAGCCGGCCTGCCGGCGCGGCCGCGTGGAAAAAGAGCCGGTGGCAATCTGCCGTCTCAAGCGCGTCGCCGCCGACTTCAAGGACGACATCCGCAGCCGCCTTCCTCGTCCGGCGTCGGTGAAGAACGGCCGCCGCATCGCCCTCATCGGCGGCGGACCGGCATCCCTGACGGTGGCGCGCGACCTTGCGCCGCTCGGCTACCATTGCGTGGTGCTCGAGCAAGACCCGAAGGCCGGCGGCATGATCCGCACCCAGATCCCGCGCTTTCGCCTGCCGGAATCCATCATCGATGAGGAATGCGATTACATCCTCAATCTCGGCATTGAGTTTCGCGGCGGTACGCGCGTGGACAGTCTCAAATCGCTGCTCGGCGAGGATTGGGACGCGGTCTTCGTCGGCTCCGGCGCGCCGCGCGGGCGCGACCTCGATATTCCAGGCCGCAAGGAAGCCGCGGCCAACATCCACATCGGCATCGATTGGCTCTCTTCCGTCTCCTTCGGACACATCGACAAGATCGGCAAGCGCGTCATCGTGCTGGGTGGCGGCAATACCGCCATGGATTGTTGCCGCTCGTCACGCCGGCTTGGCGGCGAGGAGGTCAAGGTCGTCGTGCGCTCCGGCTTCGAGGAGATGAAGGCGTCTCCCTGGGAAAAGGAGGACGCCATGCACGAGGACATTCCGATCCTCAATTTCCTGGTGCCCAAAGAGTTCACCCACGCGGGTGGCCGCCTCACCGGAGTTGTGTTTGAGAAGGTCAAAGCCGAATACGACGGCAAAGGCCGACGCAATCTCGTTCCCACCGGGGAGCCCGCCCAACATTTTGCCTGCGACGATGTGCTGGTTGCCGTCGGCCAGGAGAACGCCTTCCCCTGGATCGAGCGTGACATCGGGATCGAGTTCGACAAGTGGGACATGCCGAAGGTCGATCCCCGCACCATGGTCTCGACCCACCCCAAGGTATTCTTCGGCGGCGATTCCGCCTTCGGCCCCAAGAACATCATCTGGGCGGTGGCGCACGGCCACGATGCGGCGCTCTCCATACATAAAATGTGCAGTCACGA
>VAZM01000601.1 GCA_005883135.1 Alphaproteobacteria bacterium | reverse complement strand
GTCTCGCGCGCGGCGGCTTGCCGAGCAGCGGAGCGCGGCTGTCGCAAGGCGGTCGCCGGCGAACGCCCCACGTTAAACCTGCCTTCGTTTCGCGACCATGGCCGCGAATTTTTCGTATTCCGCCTCGTTCACCGTATAGGAATGATCGTCGTCCGGGAATGTACCTTCCTTGACTTCTTTTACGTATTGCATGATTCCGCCGATGGCTACTTCGGTCAATTTGGCATAACGCTTGGTGAATTTCGGCTTGAAATCGGTGAACACACCGAGCAGGTCGTAGCACAGCAGGATTTGCCCATCGCAGTCAACACCTGCGCCGATGCCGATCGTCGGGATGGTGAGCTGCTCCGAAATGAGCCGCGCGATTTTCGCCGGCACCGCCTCGAATTCCAGCATGAAGCAGCCAGCATCTTCGATCGCCAGCGCGTCTTCCAGGATCTTCATGGCCGCCTCCGCGGTGCGGCCCTGGATCTTGAAGCCGCCGAATATGGCAATGGCGTGCGGGGTCAGGCCGATATGGGAGGCGGTCGGAATGCCGGCGTCCACCAGCGCGCGCAGAATATGCGCCTGCGATTTGCCGCCCTGTGGCTTGACCGCGTCGCACAGCGATTCCTGCATGAAACGCGTCGCGTTAATGAGCGCACGGTCGACCGTGTTGTAGCTCTGATAGGGCATGCAGCCGAGCACGAAGGTGTTCGGCGCGCCACGGCGCACAGCCTGCCCGTGCATGACCATCATGTCCATGGTCGCCGTGATTGTATTGCGATGGCCGTGCGCGATCATCGCCAAGCTGTCGCCGAGCACCGCCACGTCGACGCCGGCCATCTCGGCCCATTGCGCGGAGGTGTAGTCAGGCACCGACATATAAACCATTTTCTCCCCGGTGCGCTTCGACTCGCGGATTTCCGTAATCGTGCGCTTCTCGCGTTTGCCGTCTGCTTTGTTGGCCTCCGGTTTGGCTTGCGCCGGTTTTGCCGGCGCGGTTTCGGTGGTCGCCATCTCGTTCCCCTCGCTGCAGCTATTGCGCACACTCTGATATATGTCTCGTATGTTACGGATACTCGTTTTCTTCGGTCAAGACAGGCCGCCGGCGCCGGAGGAGAGAAAGCGCGAACGCATGCTGCCCAAGGATGCACTGATCCCGCTGCTCCTGTTCAGCGCGCTGCTGTTGGTTTTTTCCTTGCATACGCTGGCGGCGAGCGGCCAGTTTCCGCGCGAGCACCGTGCGCCGGCTCTGGCATCCGGTCTCGGCGCGATCGTGCTCTATGGCACGATCGTGGTGGCGGTCGGCAGTTTGCTGATCGCGCTGTTGGTGGCTTGGCGGCTGATCCCCTGGTATGCGGTCGTTATCGGCGGCGGGTTTGCTATTCTCGTAGCGCCTCTAGCGTTGCAGCAATTCCCCGACCGTTTCGTCGACGGCCGCGCCGCGTTGCTGAGTTTTGCCGGCGCAAGTGCGGCGCTGGCGCTGCTGCTGGTTTGGCTCAGCACGACCAGTAACGTTTCGTGCAACGAAGGGCCCGATCAGAATCATGGACTGGGCAGCTGGGAGGAGGAAGGGAGCATGATCGAAGGAATACCTGGATATCGCCGCCGAATTGCGACCGCTGCTCGAGAAGATCGACGGCTTCATGTCGATCGAGCGTTTTGAGAGCCTGTATGAGCCAGGCAAAATCCTTTCGCTCTCGTTTTTCCGGGACGAAGCGGCAGTTCTGGCTTGGCGCAACACGAGTGAACATCGGGTCGCGCAAGCAAAAGGCCGCGGCGGGATTTTTTCCGATTATCGCCTGCGCGTCGCCGGCGTCATCCGGGACTATGGCATGAACCAACGCGGGCAGGTTCCAAGTGACAGTCGCGCAGTCCACAGAGCATAAGCGGTGCGATACGCGTTCGCCTATGAGCATCTACCGGCCAGCACGCTCCATCAGTGACGACCTGCTCTTCCGGTTACCCGGGTTCGCGATCGGGATTGCATCTATGGCGATGTCGTCATCCAGCGGCTTCGATCAATGGGTATACGGGATC
>VAZM01000148.1 GCA_005883135.1 Alphaproteobacteria bacterium | reverse complement strand
TTTTGACCGTCATCGACCTCGAGCGCGAGGTTCCGGTCTGGGAGCTGCCGTTCGACCTGGGCGTGCGCCCGATGACGATCGAAGCCGGGCCCGACGGGTCGACCAAGCGCATCTTCGTGCAACTCTCCGACACCAACGGGTTCGCGGTGGTGGATTTCGCCGCGCGCAAAGAGGTGGCCAGGATCAAGCTGCCGGAGACGGCGGTCGAGTTCGAGACCGATGCCGGACGCGCGACATCGCCCTCGCACGGCATCGGGGTGGCGCCCGACGGCAGAACGCTCTGGGTCACGAGCATCCCCAACAACGCGGTGTTCGTCTATTCGCTGGCCGACCTCAAGCTCATCGGCGAGGTCGCGTTGCCGGCGCTGAAGCTCGCCGGCCACGGCCCGATCTCCTCGGTTCCGAACTGGGTCACGTTCACGCCGGACAGCAAGACGATCTACATCTCCAATGCCGGCATCAAATCCGTCACCGCCATCGATACCGAGAGGATGACGGTCAAAGCCGTCGTTCCGGTGGGCGAAGTGCCTAAGCGGATCACCACGCTGGTGGCGAAGTAACTGCGTTCTGCTGGCGCTGGGCGGGAGCGGCCTCGCCGTGCAGGTGGATTGATTGGGGCCGGCGAGAAACCCATATGTCGGGTACGGCATCGCCACGGGCACCCGATCACGCCGCCGCCCGACACTCCGGTTCTATGACGCCACGTGGTTTGTTTCACCCCGCCGTTGCGGCCTGGTTTGAGCGCAGCTTTGCCGCGCCCACGGCCGCGCAGGCGCAGGCTTGGCCCGCGTTCCAGGCCGGCCGGCACGTGCTGATCGCGGCGCCGACCGGATCGGGCAAGACGCTCGCAGCCTTTCTCGCCGCTATCGACGGCCTGGTGCGGCAGGGACTCGACGGCGGCCTCAGCGACGAAACCCAGATCGTCTATGTGTCGCCGCTCAAGGCGCTGTCGAACGACATCCAGCGCAACCTCGAGGTGCCGCTGGCGGGCATCCGCGAGAGCCTCAAGGCGCAGGGCTTGCCGGACGTGGATATCCGCACCTGGGTGCGCACCGGCGACACCCCGCCGGGTGAGCGCGAGCGCATGCGCCGTCGCCCGCCGCACATCGTGGTGACCACCCCGGAATCGCTCTACATCCTGCTCGGTTCGGAGTCCGGACGCGCCATGCTGGCGACCACCCGCACCGTCATCGTCGACGAGATCCATGCGCTGGCTGCGAACAAGCGCGGCACCCACCTGGCGCTGTCGCTCGAACGCCTGGCGGCGCTCTGCGGCGGTCGGTTGTTGCGCGTGGGCTTGTCGGCCACCCAGAAACCGATCGAGGACGTGGCGCGCTTCCTGGTCGGGGCGGCGGCAACCAACACCGGCGTCGACTGCACCATCATCGACACCGGCCACCGCCGGGCCCGCGATCTCGCCCTCGAGCTTCCGGATTCACCGCTCGAGGCGGTGATGTCGGCCGAGGTCTGGGAGCAGGTGTATCAACGCTTGGCGGAGCTGATCGAGGCGCATCGCACGACCCTCGTGTTCGTCAACACCCGCAGGTTGGTCGAGCGGGTGACGCGTCAACTCTCCGAACGCATCGGTGCCGACCAGGTGACGGCCCACCACGGCAGCCTGGCCAAGGAGCAGCGTCTCGATGCCGAACAGCGGCTCAAGCACGGCAATCTGAAAGCGCTCGTGGCGACGGCTTCGCTCGAGCTGGGCATCGACATCGGCGAGGTCGATCTGGTTTGCCAGCTCGGATCGCCGCGCTCGATCGCCACCTTCCTCCAACGCGTCGGCCGGTCCGGCCACGCCGTCGACGGCACGCCCAAAGGCCGGCTCTTTCCGCTGTCGCGCGACGAGCTGGTGGAGTGCGCGGCGCTGCTCGACAGCGTCCGCCGCGGCGAGCTCGACCGGTTGGTCATTCCGGAACAGCCGCTCGACGTGCTCGCCCAGCAGATCGTCGCGGAAGTGGCCACGCGCGAATGGCACGAGGACGAACTCTACGCGCTGGCGCGCCGCGCATCGCCCTACCGGGCGCTGCCGCGGGAGGATTTCGCGGCGGTGGTACGAATGCTAGCGGAAGGCTTCAGCACCCGCCGCGGCCGCCGCGGCGCGCTGATACACCACGACGGGGTCAACCACGTGCTGCGCGGCCGGCGCGGCGCACGGCTCACCGCGCTGACGTCCGGAGGCACGATCCCGGACAATGCCGACTATCAAGTGCTGCTGGAGCACGACGGCGTCAACCATCTGCTGCGCGGCCGGCGCGGGGCGCGGCTCACCGCCCTGACCTCCGGCGGCACGATCCCGGACAACGCCGATTATCAGGTGCTGCTCGAGCCCGAGAACCATTTTATCGGCACCGTGAACGAGGATTTCGCGGTCGAGAGCATGGCCGGCGACATCTTCCAGCTCGGCAACAAGAGCTATCGCATCATCCGCGTCGAGCGCGGCGTAGTGCGGGTCGAGGATGCCCACGGGCTGGCGCCGACCATTCCGTTCTGGCTGGGAGAAGCGCCGGGCCGCAGCGACGAATTGTCGACCGCGGTGTCGCGCTTGCGGGCGGAAATCGCCGCGCGCCTCAACGGCGGCGAAGCGGCCGAAACGATCCTGCGCTGGCTCGTCGCCGAGGTCGGGATCGCCCAGCCCGCGGCCGAGCAACTGCTCGAATATCTTACATCCGCCCATGCGGCGTTGAGCTGCCTGCCGACGCAGGACACGATCGTGTTCGAACGCTTCTTCGACGAGGTCGGCGGGATGCAGCTCGTCATCCATTCGCCCTACGGCAGCCGCGTCAACCGCGCCTGGGGATTGGCGCTGCGCAAGCGTTTTTGCCGCAAGTTCAACTTCGAGCTCCAGGCGGCGGCGACCGAGGACAACATCGTCCTCTCGCTCACCACCGCGCACAGCTTCGAGCTTGCCGACGTCGCGCGCTATCTCAACTCAGCCACCATCAGACCGCTGCTGATCCAGGCGTTGCTCGATGCGCCGATGTTCGTCACCCGCTGGCGCTGGGTCATCGGCGTGGCGCTGGCGCTGCCACGGTTCCGCGGTGGAAAAAAAGTGGCGCCGCAACTCGCGCGCATGGGTGCCGAGGATCTGATCGGCGCGGTCTTTCCCGACCAGATCGCCTGTGCGGAGAACCTCGCCGGCGAGCGCGAGATCCCGGATCATCCGTTGGTGCGCCAAACCATCGCCGACTGCCTCAACGAGGCGATGGATCTCGCCGGTCTCGAGCGCTTGCTCCAGCGCATGGAGTCCGGCGCCATCCGCGTCGTCGCTCGCGATCTGACCCAGCCTTCGCCGCTGGCGCTCGAGGTCCTCTCGGCGCGTCCGTATGCCTATCTCGACGATGCGCCGTTGGAGGAGCGCCGCACCCAGGCGGTGATGAGCCGGCGCTGGCTTTCGCCGGAGACTGCGGCCGACCTGGGCCGGCTCGATGCTGAGGCGATTGCGCGTGTTCGCGCCGAAGCCTGGCCCGAGGCGGCCAATGCCGACGAGTTGCATGACGCGCTGGTTTGGCTGGGCTTCCTCACCATCGGCGAGGCGCATGCCGGCGCCGGCTGGAGCGAGTGGCTGGCCGAGCTTGCCGGGGAGAAGCGCGTGGCGCGGCTGCATGCTCCCGCGGGGACGGTGTGGATCGCGGCCGAGCGGCTGCCGCAATTCCGGGTGCTGTGGCCCGCGGCGAGGCTCGAGCCTGCGATCGCTGCTCCGGCCGCGGCTGCCGAGACCAATTGCGGGCGTGAAGAGGCCCTGGTCGAGATCCTGCGCGGGCGGCTCGAGGGGTTGGGCCCTGTCACCCGCGAAGCGCTGGCTGCGCCGCTCGGGCTTGCCGAGCATGACGTGGCAGCCGCGCTGGCGGCGCTCGAAGCCGAAGGCTTCGCCATGCGCGGGCGCTTCACGCCCGCGGCCGTCGGCGAAGAGTGGTGCGAGCGCCGCTTGCTCGCCCGCATCCACGGCTACACGGTCAAGCGCCTGCGCGCCGAGATCGAGCCGGTCGCGGCGCGCGATTTCCTGCGCTTCCTGCTGAGCTGGCAGCGCGCCACGGCGGATGCGCGGATGCAGGGGCCGGGTGCGATCGATACCGTCGCGGCGCAGCTCGAAGGGTTCGAGGCGCCGGCCGCGGCTTGGGAAAGCGAGATCCTGCCGGCGCGGATTGCCGGTTACGAGCCGAGGTGGCTCGACGACCGCTGTCTGGCGGGACAAGTCGCGTGGATGCGGCTGCGGCCTCGTTCCGGGCGATCGGGCAACGGCAGCGAGGCTCGGGCAGCGCCGGTGCGCACCACACCGATCACATTGCTGGCGCGTCGCGACGCGCTGCATTGGACCTCGTTGTCGCCTCCTGCGGAGGACGTTGCGCCCGGCGTCCGCGCGCAAGCCGTGGCCGATTACATTCGTCAGCACGGGGCCTCGTTCTTCGATGAGCTTGTGGACGGCACCGGGCTGCTGCGCACCCAGGTCGAGGAAGCGTTGGCTGAGCTGGTTGCGCTCGGCTTGGTGAGCTCCGACAGTTTCGGCGGTTTGCGCGCGCTGCTGGTACCGTCCGCTGAACGGGCGCCCTTGGCCGGTGGTCGGCGTCGGCGACGCACGGCAAAGTTCGGCATGGAAGCGGCGGGTCGCTGGGCGCTTGCGCGCCGCCCGCGGCCGGCGAAATCCGCACCGGCGCAAGCGGCCTCCGAGCACGTCGAGCACGTCGCGCGCACCTTGTTACTGCGCTACGGCGTCGTGTTCTGGCGGCTGATCGAACGTGAAGCGGTTTGGCTGCCGCCATGGCGGGATCTGCTGCGGGTCTATCGGCGACTCGAAAGTCGAGGGGAGATCCGCGGCGGGCGCTTTGTCGCCGGCTTCTCCGGCGAGCAATTCGCCTTGCCTGACGCGGTCGGAATGCTGCGCGAGGTGCGGCGCCAGCCGGCGGCCGGGGCGCTCATCTCGCTCTCCGGCGCCGATCCGCTCAACCTCGTGGGAATCCTCACCCCGGGCCCGAGGCTTCCGGCATTAACGGGCAACCGCTTGCTTTACCGCGACGGCCTGCCGATTGCGTTGCTCGCCGCCGGGGAGGTGCAATTTCTTGAGACGCTCGACGCCGCGAGCGAATGGGAGGCGCATAAGGCATTGCTGCGATGCCCGGAGCCGACCCCGATCGTTGCATCTGACGCAGACCTGCGCGGGCGCAGCGGCATCGTCTTTCGCGCCCACCACCGCCCGGCACGACCATCCTGAGCCCGGCCTGGCCCGCGGCCCCCTTCGCTACGGCTTCTCCCCGTTGACCCAGTCGACGAGGATCTTCCAATTCGGATCGTCTTTCGAGCCGAACTGGCGTCCGCCGGAGTGAAACACGTTGCCGCCGACCTCGGGCGCGAGCGGTTGCTGTAACAGACGGCTCGTCGCAGGGTCGCCCGGGTTTACCAGGATGGACGCCATTTCGAAGTTGCGGCGCGATTGCTCCTCGTTCCAAGTGCTTGCGCCGGGCGAGAGCCGCTCCAGACGGAACGCATTGTTGCTCTCGGCATGGCAGACGTAGCAGCGCGTGTGGCCCTCGCGCTTTTGCAAGAAGATCGGCTGCACGCGCAATTTGAAGAACTCGTAATCCAGAGCTGGCGCCGCGCGCGCGAACATCGCCGGGAAGGCTGTGGCCGCGAGCAGGGCGGCTGCCAGCGCAAATCTTGTGCGATGAGCCGCCACGCCACCCTCCCTCATTTTGTGCGCACTGCGCATCCGCATCACGCTAGCGCAACCGCGTAACTGCTGTCACCTGTCGGTTAGCCGGATCCCGCTGCGGCGGCCGAGGGCCGCGCAATCCTCGTCGGTTTTCAGCCCGATCGCGTGGATGCCGTGGGCTGCGAGCTCCTCGTCGCGCTCTTCACTGTCTCCCGTCACGCCAACGGCGCCGATGACCTCACCCGCGGCATTGCGAATTTGCAAGCCGCCGCCTTCGGGGAAAATCTGCTCGTCGCTCCCGTGATGAGATAGCGCATGAACATCGGCTTCTCTTCCGCGCGCTGCTTCACGAGCTTGGAGGAGCGGCCCATCGCGAGCGCGGCATAGGCTTTCCCGTAGGCCATTTCGAAACGGATCATGGAGCTGCCGTCTTCCTTCTTGAACGCTTTCACCTTGCATCCGGGTTCGACAACAATGACCGCGAGCGGCCGGCAGTCGAGCTCGGCGCCGCGCGCAAGAACGGCATCGATCAGGCGGTCGGCCTGCGCAAGCGTGATGGCGGTCATTGGGCCTCCGAACTCGTGGCGGTGGATCGCGCGTCCCTCCAGCATACGCCGGCGCAAACTGTGTGCCGAGTTGGTTGACTCCGCAATTGCAAGCTGTGACACCGGTCTGCGATATCGGCGCGGGGCATTTGATCGAGGAGGTTACGAATGGCGGGATTCTCACGCCGCGACATGCTGGGCGCCGCCGCGGCCGGCGGCATGGCGGCAGCTGCAACGGGCACGGAGACGTTCGGACAGGGACAGCCGTCGTTTGGGCCGACGCCGACACCGCTCGCCGGCACCGAGCTCCCGTCCTTCCGTTTCCAACTCGGCGCCGTGACGCCCAAAACGTGGAACGGCGGTTGGGCGAAAGAGGCAACGGTGGTGCAGTTCCCGGTCTCGCAAGCGCTCGCCGGAGTGCTGATGTCGCTCGCCCCCGGCGGGTTGCGCGAGCTGCACTGGCACGCCAATGCGGCTGAGTGGGCCTACGTGATCAAGGGGCAATGCCGGGTGACGACCATCAACCCGCAAGGCCAATCGCAGATCGTGGACTTTGCCGCCGGCGATGTCTGGTATTTTCCGCGCGGGTTCGGCCACTCGATCCAGGGCATCGGCACCGAGGACTGCCTCTTCGTGCTGGTCTTCGACAACGGATATTTCTCGGAGTTCGGCACATTCAGCATCAGCGACTGGATCGGGCATACGCCGCCCGAGGTGTTGGCGAAGTATTTCGGCGTACCGGCCTCGACGTTCGCAAACTTCCCCAAAGGCGAGGTCTATATATCCAAGGGACCGGTGCCGCCGGCGCTTCCCGCCGTTCCTCCGCCCGGCTCACTCGACAACGGCCCGCTGACGCATCGTTACCGTTTGCTGGCGCATCGCCCCGACACCTACCCCGGTGGGACGAACCGGCTGGTGTCGCAACTGCAATTCCCCATCTCCACGACGGTCACCGGCGCGCTCATGCAGATCAAGCCCGGCGCGCTACGCGAACCGCACTGGCATCCCAACGCCGATGAATGGCAGTACTACATCTCCGGCCGCGCGCGCATGGGCGTATTCGGATCGCACGGCCGCGTTCGCATCGAGGAATTCAACGCGGGCGACGTCGGCTACGTGCCGCAAGGTTATGGGCACTATATCGAGAACATCGGCAACGAGGACGTGGAACTACTGATTGCGCTCAACAACGGCACGTATGAATTGATCTCCCTCGCCGATTGGATCGGCGCCAACTCGCCCTTGCTGCTGGCAACGAATTTCGAGGTGCCGGAGAACACCTTCAAGGACTTCCAGACGCGTAACAGGTTCCTGGCGATGTACGCGCGCCTCCCCAGCCGATACAGCGTGACGCAAAGCGCCCGCCGATTCGGCGGGCGCTTTCTTGAATCGTCTCCGTTACCAAACGACGTCGCTGGCGCGGCGCCTCACGCCTTCAGCGTTTCCAGCACACGCTCCGGCGTGAACGGCAGGTGGCGCAGCCGCTTGCCGGTCAGCCGATAGAATGCGTTGGAGATCGCGCCGGCGATGAAGGGATTGCCGATCTCGCCCAAGCCCGTCGGCCGCGTATCGACGTCGACGAACTTGACGTTGAGCTCCTCCGGCATGTCGGACATGCGCATCAGGCTGTAGTCGTGGAAGTTCGATTGCTCCACGGCGCCGTCCTTGATCGTGATGCGCTCATGCAGCACGCTGGACAGGCCGTAGAGGATGGCGCTCTCCACGTTCGCCTGCGCCGCGGCCGGCTGTACGATTAGGCCGCCGTCGATCGCAACCCACACCTTGTGCACGCGGATCTTGCCGCTCGCACGGTCGAGCGAGATCTCGACCGCACCGGCGCCGAGCGAGCCCGAGCGCTCCGTGATCGAGATGCCGAGCGCGCGTCCGTCCGGCCGTTTGGCCTTGTAGTCGGACATTTGCGCCAGCGCCTCGAAGACCTTGCGCGCCTTGGGGGTGGCGCCCATGCGCTCGAAGCGGAACTCGATCGGGTCCATGCCCTGATCGACCGCCATCTGGTCGACGAAGCTTTCGATCGCGAACGTGTTGAACACGTGGCCGACCGCACGCCAGTGCTTGAGCTTGATGCCGTGCGAGACGCCGCGTCGCTCGATCGCCTGGTTGGGCACCCCGTAGTAGGGAATTTTGATGCCGGTGATGAGCAGGAATTCGCCGTCGCCGACGACGCAGTGCTTCCAGCCCGTCACTTTGCCCGATGCATCGGTCGCAGCCTCCAGGCACTGGAAGGATTGCGGCCTGAACATGCCCTGAGCGATGTCCTCTTCGCGCGTCCATATCAACTTGACTGGACGGCGCACCTCCTTGGCGATGAGCGCGCATTCGGCGGCGTAGTCGCCGAGCGAGCGACGGCCGAAGCCGCCGCCCATGTAGCATTGGTGGAAATCCACTTGCTCGAGTGTGAGCCCGAGCGCCTTCGCCACGGCCTTGCGGGATTCGTCGGGCGCTTGACTGCCCTCCCAAACCTCGACCTTGTCGCCGGCGTCGTTGATGCGCACCACCGCGTTGAGCGGCTCCATCTGGGCGTGATAGCCGTAATCGCTGCGGAATTCGGCGTGGTAGGTTTTGGCCGCGCTGGCGAACGCCGCGCTCACGTCGCCCTTTTCTTCAAGCTTGACCGCTGGCGCAGTCGGATCGGCGTGGATCTTGACGTAGTCCTCGAGCGCCCGGTCGGAATCGAAACCGTCGGCCTTGGCCTTGCGCCACGTCACTTTCAGGGCATCGCGGCCGGCCTTGGCGGTCTCGAAATGATCGGCAACCACGGCGACGCCGTTGGCGAGCTTGACCACCGCGATCACGCCCTTCATCGCCTTGACCTCGGCGTCGTTCCAGCTTTCCGGCGCCGCCGCCGATTGGTCTTGCTTGCCCGGATCCCAAATGCCGCGCTGGGCATTGTGAACGGGCGAGTGCAAGGTCGAGGCGTAGACCATGCCCGGCAATTTCACGTCGATGGCGTATTGCGCGGTGCCGTTGACCTTCGACGGCAAATCGCGCCGCGGCACCGACTTGCCGATCAGGCGGAAATCCTTGCGCTCCTTGAGCTCTTTGGGATCGACCGCCGGCAGCGTCGCGGGAATTGTGCCAAACGCGGCGATCTCGCCATAGGTGAGCCGCGCCCCATTGGCAGGATTGACCACGAAGCTCGGCTCGGTCTTGAGGGTTGCGGCGTCGACGCCCCATTTCTGCGCGGCGTTGGCGATCAGCACCTTGCGCACCTGGGCGCCGGCCGTGCGGAGCTGGGTGAAATAGAGCTGCACCGCGCGGCTGCCGACGATCCACATCAATTGCTCGGTGCCGAACGGGTCCTTGTAGCCGTAGATGCTGGCATCGGCCGGCGTCCATTCGATCGCGACCTTCGACCAGTCGGCGTCCATCTCCTCGGCGACGATGAGTGGCAGCGAAGTCATCGAACCCTGGCCCATCTCCGCGCCAGCGCTGAGGATCGTGATCTTGCCGTCGGGGGCGATGCGGACCCATGGGTTAATAGGCGCATTCGCCACGGCATTGGCCTGCGCCTGCGACATCAGCCGCACGCCGTCGTTTCCGACCGCGATGCAGAATGCCATGCCGCCCAATCCAGCGAGCACGCTGCGGCGGGACGGTGTCGTATCGATCATCGTCATGGCTCAGCCCTCCTTCGCTGCGCGCTCGATGGCGGCGATGATGCGGTGATAGGTTCCGCAGCGGCAGATATTGCCGTTCATATGCGTGATGATGTCCGCACGCGAGGGCTTGGGGTTCTTTGCGAGGAGTTCGGCTGCCTTCATGATCTGGCCTGATTGGCAGTAGCCGCACTG
>VAZM01000147.1 GCA_005883135.1 Alphaproteobacteria bacterium | reverse complement strand
TGCATTGATGCTGTCGCTCGTCGACGCGCCCGCGCCGGCGCAGATTGCGCCGCAAGAACCGGGCGACGTGCTGGCGCCGACCCCCAAGCTCAATCTGACCCTGGAACAGCGTCACACCATCCGCGAACTCGTCAAGGACATGAAGGCCGACGCCGCGGAGGTGAAGGCAGAGGTCGGCGAGCCGATCCCGCAGGGGATCACGCCGCACCCGATGCCGAGCGAGGTTTCGCAGAAAGTCCCGCAAGTGAAGAGCCACCGGTTCATCGTCACCGAGCAGCAGATCGTGATCGTCGACCCCAAGGACAACAAGATCGCCGACGTGATCAAGATCGCTGCCGAGTAGGGCTTGTTACTCACAAAATCGCGATTGGTGCTAGCGGCCTTCGCTCTGGCGAGTGGCCAACCCCCACCGTCCGACAAGCAGGTGCAACTCTCCTAGCTACTTCACCTTCTCCCACACCAGGGTTACTTCACTCATCTTGCCGTCACTGGCAAAGGGGGCTGCCGGTGACGTGTACACTAATTTGTCGCCGTCTTTTGTTATCTCCCTGACTACCGTCGTGCCAGTCCAAACTTCATTCCACGAGATATCAATGTGATGTTCAACCCTCTTGCCATCGAACGTATAGGTTCCCCCATACGCGGTCATTGAACGGAACAGATCGATGCGCTGCTGGTCATTCATTTTCTCGACGTTTTCAGGTTTTGGCCTATCATCTCTAACGATCAGAACCAGCATGCGGCCGTCTTTCCCATACGTAATGAAGCCCTTCGGGTTCTTGCCCCAGCTGTTCGAGATCTCTCCGGTGTCCAAGATTTTTCGCGTGCTACTAATGAGCCTATAGCTGCCCGCCAGTTCCTCGTCGGCCGCAATTGCAAGACACGGCAGTGCCGTAACCGCAACAGCTAGCAACATCACCTTGCGCATGTCGTTCTCCAGTAGGATGACTGCCTTTCACGGAGATTCGGGCGCGCGCAACGCCGCTACGTCGGGTTGGCGAGATAGCGCTTGGCGAGCATCACGTGGATGCCCTTGTTGCCGTTGACCACCTGCGTGACGCGCACGTCCGCGGTGAGGCTCGCCAGGGAATAGGCCTGGTAGCGATCGAGCCCGGTGCGCGCGCAAATGAGGTCGAGCATCTGGCGCAGCGCAATGACCACGCAGTCGTCGAGATCGGGGTCGAACGCCATCGTGATCATATGCGTCGGCGTCTCCGCCATCGGCCACTCGAGCCGCATGTCGTCGCGCAGCGTGAGGCGGAAGGTGCCGGTCAATCCGGTCTCGACCGCGGTGACGCAGACCTCGCCGTCGCCTTGCACGCCGTGTCCGTCCCCGACCGAGAACAGCGCGTCGGGAACGAAGATCGGCAGATAGAGCGTGCTGCCGGCGACGAGTTCCTTGTTGTCGAGATTGCCGCCGTTCTTGCGCGGCGGCGCGGTCGAGATCATGCCCCAGGCGGGCGGCGGGGCCGTGCCCATCACGCCGAAGAACGGCGCGAGCGGGACCTCCTGTCCCCACGGTAGCCGCCAGCATTTGCGCGCGCGGTCGAGCACGATGTGCATGTGCCGGTTCTCGGCGAAATCATCCGGCAACGCACCGGCAAGCGGGCGCACGGAGTTGTAGCCCCAGTCGTAGAAGACGTCGATCGCCTCGATATCGACCTGAAGCACTTGCCCAGGTCTTGCGCCTCTGACCGCGACCGGTCCGGTCAAGATGTGCGGCCCGAGCTGGCGTGGGACTTTTTGGTGAATGGCGGGAAGGGCCGGCGGCACCTTGAGCGGCGCGGCCGGCATGAGATCGGGGCCGCCCGAGACGGTGGAGATCGTCAGCCGATCGCCGCTGTCCACGGTCGCCCGCGGCGCAAGCCGCGCATCGAAATATCCCCAGTGCACATTATCGGGGCCGGGTTCGAGATGAACAGGCATTGGTTTTGGTCCAGGCGCAGAAGATTGCCATCACAGCACATTTTTGCGAGCCATCCCAGCGGTCGTGAAATCGGCTGCGGCGCGCGTTTCGGAATCGCGACTCTCGGGCAAGGCCTCGTGTCCGGGTTCCGCCCGAAAGCGCAGAATAGCGAATCGGCTCACCCTGTCCGCAGTGCGCCAAAACCAGACATTGGTCTGATCGGAAATCTCGGCCGCAGAAACCCATCTTGTATGACATTCTAGAGTCACTCTGCGAAGCCATATTCCCTTGCTAGGCTAGCCTCATAGATTGCAATTGGTGCTGCGGACATGTCCGACGCTGAGCTGAAGAGACTGGTCCGGACAATCGTCGCGGCCGACGATGCGGTTGTATTTGCTCTGCTCGCAACGAAGCCGACACTAGTCAGAGCTCATTTCGAAGATGGGGCCACTCGCCAGATAGCGAGGCCGTATTACATCGATGAGATCGGACACTACGTATATTCGGGCGACACCGCACTGCACATCGCGGCCGCCTCCTACAGGGAAGAGATCGCGCGGAAACTGATAGCCATGGGGGCCGATGTTCGCGCGAGGAATCGCCGTGGGGCCGAGCCCCTTCATTACGCCGTCGATGGCGCGCCGGGGTCGCGCACATGGAATCCAGACGCACAAGCGGCGACTGTCGCCTGTCTCATAGAAGCGGGCGCCGATCCAAACGCCCTCGACAAAAACGGAGTGACCCCGTTGCATCGCGCCGTACGCACGCGTTGCGCCGCAGCCGTAAAGGTACTTCTTGAAGGCGGTGCCGATCCGCGACGCAAGAACAAGAATGGCTCGACGCCGATGCTGCTTGCGACTCAGAATACCGGACGTGGTGGCTCGGGTTCACGCGAAGCGAAAGCACAGCAGGAGCGGATCGTCGGGCTGCTTCAGGAGCACATTACCAAACGGACGTGATCCGTCCGGTTTAGGTCACTTTCGTCAAACCGGCCGGTCTCGTGCGCTCGGCTTCAATGCGCGCACGCGAGCGATAGCTGCAACGCGGGCGTTAGGGCCGACTTATCGGCTCGGGGTCACCACATCGGTAGACTCCGGACGCTCTCAGCATGCCGCTTTGCATCCGATAGCGCCCAAATCGTGCATAGCAGCGGCGCTGCTCACAGCGCGGCGATCGTCTGCACTTCGATCAGGAACGGCTCCTGCACGAGGCGGTCGACGATCAGCAGCGTGTTCGGCGGATAGACCCCGTTGGCAAACAGGCGCGGAAATTCCCGCAACCGATAGGCCATGAACTTCGCGATGTCCTGCGAGTGCACGAGATAGGTGGTGAACTCGACCACATTGCCGAAGCCCGCGCCCTGCGATTTCAGCGCGGCCTCGATATTGGCGAACACCTGCCGGCACTGGGCATCGAAATCGTCGGCGCCGACGAGCTTGCCGCTGCGGTCGGTTGCCACCTGCCCGGCGATGAACAGCAACTCCGACGCCTTGACGCGCGTGATCTGCGAATATTGCCCCAGCGGCTTGCCTAGCGCGTCGGGGTTCTCGATGGTGATATCAGGCATGATGGGTTCCTCGCGGCGTTGCGTCCCGCGGCCGCGGCTCGGCAATGACCGGGCGCGCCGCCCGGACACTGCGAGATCGAAGTCGACCGCCGTTTTCTCCTCGTGATGGGGTCCGATACGCGCTGATCTTCGAGCCTTGGCGCCATTCCCACAAGACGCAATCGCAAGACTTGCGCTCATGGCGGCGGCCCGCCAGCCATGCAGAGGTCGGCCGCATTGCATGTCCGATCGGGGGTTGCCCGAGCCGCGGCGGCTTGGCAAGGAAGCGCGAGACATCGACAAAGAAGCGCCGGGAAGCGCCGAGATCATGCTGACATTTGCGACGGTTGACGCCGGGATCGATTCGCCCTTTGCCTGGCGCCGGCTCGGCGCCGCCGTGGTGCTCGCCACCATCGGCAGCGTCGGCACATGGTCGGTGCCGGTCGTGCTGCCGGCGGTGCAGGCGGCCTTCGGCGTTGCCCGCGGCGATGCGTCGCTGCCGTTCACGCTCGCGATGCTCGGATTTGGCGTCGGCGGCGTGGTGATGGGACGGCTCACCGACCGCTTCGGCATGCTCGCGCCGGTGCTGTGCGGCGTGAGCGCGCTCAGCACTGGCTACATCGCCGCCGGTTTCGCTCCCAATCTCATGGTGTTTGCGCTCGTGCACCTGCTCATCGGGCTCGGCACCTCCGCCACCTTCGGGCCGCTGATGGCGGACACCTCGCAATGGTTCACCCGCCGCCGCGGCATTGCGGTCGCCATCGTCTCCAGCGGCAATTATATCGGCGGCGTGATCTGGCCGCCGCTCCTGCAGCATTTCGTGAGCGCGGAGGGGTGGCGGATGACGCACATCGCCGTCGGCGTGGTGTGTGCGCTTGCGATGCTGCCGTTCGTGCCGATGCTGCGGCGACGCGCGCCGAGAGAGGGCGGCCCGGCGGTGGACGCCTCGCACGCGGCGGCGCAAACCGCGGCGGGCCTGTCGCCCAACGCGCTGCAAGCGATTTTGTGCGTCGCCGGTGTGGCCTGCTGCGTGGCGATGTCGATGCCGCAGGTCCACATCGTCGCCTATTGCGGCGATCTCGGCTATGGCGTCGCGCGCGGCGCCGAAATGCTCTCGGTGATGCTCGGATTCGGCATCTTCAGCCGCATCGGCTCCGGCTTCATCGCCGACCGCATCGGCGGCGTCGCGACGCTGCTTCTGGGCTCCGTCCTGCAGGGCGTGGCGCTGTTCCTTTATCTTCTGTTCGACGGTCTCGCCTCGCTCTACGTGATCTCGGCGCTGTTCGGGCTGTTCCAGGGCGGCATCGTGCCGATGTACGCCATCATCGTGCGTCAATATTTCTCGCCGCGGGAGGCGGCCACCCGGTTGGGTCTCGTGCTGCTCGCAACCTTGCTCGGCATGGCGCTTGGCGGCTGGATGTCCGGCGCGCTCTTCGATCTCACCGGCTCGTACCAGGCCGCCTTCGTCAACGGCCTCATTTGGAATCTGCTGAACGTCTCGATCGCGCTATGGCTGCTCATGCGCGCGGCGGGCGGGCCGCGCCTAGGCGAGGCGCGCTTGAAGCACGCTCAATTGTGAGGCGACGCAGTCAGCCGGCTTGCACCCTCTCCCCGCAACATTGCGGACAAAGGGTGCGAGACCGATTCTCCGCCGCATTCATTTGAGTTGATCGGCGACCTTGTCGAGGGCGGCCTTCACGCAGGCTTCGTCCTTCTCGCCGCCGGGAGCGCCGGAGACGCCGGCCGCGCCGACCACCTCCTCGCCGATCGTGATCGGCAGCGCGCCGCGCGCGGTGGTGAAGCCGGTGAGATACTGCGCGCCCATCTGCGGATTCTTCTTCAGCCGTTCCTCCATCTCGCCCGAGGGAATGCGGAAGGTGCGCGCGGTAAAGGCTTTCTTGAAGCTGTTCTCCATGGTGTGCGGCGGGGTGCCGTCACCGCGGATCTGCACCAGCACCTCGCCGTTGCGTCCGACGACGGTCGCCGACACGCGGTAGCCGTTCGCGCTACAGGTGGCCATGGCGGTCTGCGCGATGTTGACTGCGATGGGGGCGGAAAGATCCTTGTGCGTGAGCACCTGTCCGCTCGCGGGCGTGACCAACAGACAAGCTAGTCCGAGTGCGGCGCGATACGACACCACAGGCATGCTGAAATCCTCCCCTTGAGAGTTGCGCGGGGCCGCTGCTGGCGGTCCGCGGAGGAAGCCTATCCCATTTTGCACGGCTTGTGCGGCGTCAATTCTGCCCGGTCATGCGCGGTCGCGGCATCTGCTGCGCGTCGGCAGACGCAGGCGGCCGGCTCGGATTTCGCCAGCGCGCGCCCGATATGGTATGCGGGCAGCGGCAAAGGCGGGAACGTCAGGCGATGAGCGCACGGCGCATTCTGGTCACCGGCGGCAGCGGCTTTCTCGGCTCGGCCCTGGTCAAGGCCCTCGTGCGTCACGGCGAAGCGGTGCGCGTCTTCGACGATAATTCCCGCGGGGCCTTGCGCCGGCTGCGCGAGGTCGAGCGCGACATCGAGTTCGTCAGCGGCGACATTCGCGATGCGGCTGCCGTCGATGGCGCCATGCGCGGCATCGAGGAGGTGCACCATCTCGCCTTCGTCAACGGCACCGCGACCTTCTACAGCGCTCCCGATCTCGTGCTCGACGTCGGCGTCAAGGGCATCGTCAATGTCATCGACGCCTGCCGGCAGCGCGGGGTAGGGCGGCTGATCCTCGCCTCGAGCTCAGAGGTCTACCAGTCGCCCCCGCGCGTCCCGACCGACGAGCGTGCGCCGCTTGTCGTTCCCGATCCGCTCAACCCGCGCCTCTCCTATGGCGCCGGCAAGATCATCAGCGAGATGATGGCCATCAACCATGGCCGCAAACATTTCGAACGGGTGTTGATCTTCCGCCCGCACAACGTCTACGGGCCCGACATGGGATTCGATCACGTGATCCCGCAATTCGCCGTCCGGCTGAAACGGGCGCTGGGCAAAGATGCGAGCGGCGCGGTGGCGTTTTCGATCCAAGGTAGCGGCGCGGAAACCCGCAGCTTCTGCCACGTCGACGATCTGGTGCAAGGCGTGATGGTCATGCGCGCCAAGGGCGAGCATCTCGGCATCTACCATGTCGGCACGACCGAGGAGGTCAGCATCGCCGATCTCGCCCGCCGCATGGCCGCCATTGCCGGCCGCGAGATCGTGCTCGCTCCGTCCGACCTGCGCGAGGGCAGCACACCGCGGCGCTGCCCGGATATTTCGAAACTCGTGGCGCTCGGCTATAGACCCAGCGTCTCGCTCGACCAAGGCTTGCCGGCCACGCTCAAATGGTACTGGGATCACGAGAGCGTGGCGCCGGCGGCATGAGCCGCTCGCGCAAGGAGATTGCATTGCGTCCTGGGAAAGTCGCCCGCGCCGCCGGCAGCGGCGCCAGCGTTCCGGTGGAATGCTGTCAGGTCTGCGGCCATGCGCCGCTCTCGCAGGTGCTCTCGCTCGGCTACATGCCGCCGGTGAACCAGATGGTCGCGGTAGGCGAGGTGCCGCGGCAGCAGCCATGGTTCCCGACCGAACTTTTGTATTGCGCCGCGTGCGAGTTGGTGCAGCTCGGCTTGGCGGTCGATCCCGTCATCATCTTTCCGCCGGAATATCCTTACACTAGCGGCACCACCAAGCTGTTGCGCGACAATTTTGCCGAGCTCTATGGCGAAGCCTCGGCAATGCTCAAGCTTGCCTCGCACGACCTCGTCATCGACATCGGCTCGAACGACGGCACGCTGCTCTCGAACTTCAAGAGCCATCGTATCCTCGGCATCGAGCCGACCGAGGTCGGCAAAATCGCCGACGGCCGCGGCATTCCGACGCTCATGCGCTATTTCACGCCGGCGGTGGCGGCCGAGGTCAAGCGCGAGCATGGCCCTGCGCGTGTGGTGACGGCGGCGAATTGCTTCGCGCATATCGAAGACGTGCATTCGATCGTGCAGGGAATTCTCGATCTGCTCGCGCCCGACGGCGTGTTCATATCCGAGTCGCACTACCTCATCGGCTTGCTGGACAGGCTGCAATACGACACGATCTACCACGAGCACCTGCGCTATTACTCGCTCGCCAGCCTTGCCAACCTGTTGTCGATGCACGGGCTCGAGGTTTTTCACGCGCGGACCATTGCGACCCATGGCGGATCGATCCGCGTCTATGCCGCACGCAAGGGCGCGCGGCCGGTCCACGACAGCGTCGCGAAGATGCTGGCCGCCGAGCCGCGCGGGGAGGCGATGCTCGCACGGCTGAAGCGCTTCCGCGACGAGGTGATGTTGTCGAAGCTCAGGCTCCTTGCCATCATCCGCGAGNTCTGCGGGATCAGCGCGCCCTCGCGCGCGTCGACCTTGGTGAACTATCTCGGGCTCGATGAGGCGATCATCGACTACGTTTGCGAGATCGTCGGGTCGCTCAAGATCGGCAAATGCATGCCCGGGACCTCTATTCCGGTGGTCGAGGAGAGTCGGCTGTTTTCCGACCAGCCCGACTGCGCGGTCATTTTTTCCTGGCACATTGCCGACGAGCTAGCGCCCAAGCTGCGGGCGAAAGGCTATCACGGCAAGCTGGTGACGCCGTTGCCGGTTCCACGCGAGCTTTGACGCCGAAGCAATGAGGGTGAAGCCTTTGTGCTGCGCCGGCGGCTGGGCTATCACTCGGTCGGGCCGCCGCGATCGTCTCTCGGTGCCGACCTTGGAGCATTTGCGTGAATATCGCCGGTAACAAGCCGACTGCAGCGACGCTGGCGCGCGTGGAGGGTGCCGATCTGACGGTTATCGGCGGGGCCGGCCACGTCGGCGTGCCGCTCGTGCTGGCATTCGCCGAGGCCGGCTATCGCGTCAACGTGCACGACCTCAATCGCGATGCCCTCGCCCTCTTGCGATCGGGTCGGCTGCCGTTCATCGAACACGGCGGGGAAGAGCTGAGATTTCTGCGACGGGTCCGCTCATCATCGCCATCGGTACGCCGATCGACGAGTTCCTCAACCCGGTCCGCCAAGTGGTGCAAGATTGCATCGACGCGCTCCTTCCGCATGTCGCCGACGGCAGGCTGCTGGTGCTGCGCTCGACCGTCTTCCCCGGCACGACCGATTGGCTCGACGGCTATCTGCGGCGAAAGAACCGCAACCTCAAGCTCGCGTTTTGTCCGGAGCGCATGGTGCAAGGACACGGCATCAAGGAACTCAAGGAGACGCCGCAAATCATCAGCGGCACGACGCCCGCGGCGGAAGAGGAGGCCGCGAAGCTGTTTTCCGCCATCGCCCCCGAGCTCATCACCGTGCAGCCGCGGGAGGCGGAGTTCGCCAAGCTCTTCAGCAACGCCTACCGCTACATCGAGTTCGCGACGGCGAACCAGTTCTATTTGATTGCAAAGTCGGCGGGGCTGGATTTCCGTAATATTTACGACGCGATGAAGCGCAACTACCCGCGCGCCCGCGGCATTCCGACTCCCGGCTTCGCCGCCGGTCCCTGCCTGATGAAGGACACCATGCAGCTCGCCGCCTTCGCCCAGAATCAGTTCAGTCTCGGCAATGCTGCCATGCTGGTCAACGAAGGTCTGGTGCTGCACGTCTGCGACGATCTGCGCCGGCGCTATGATCTCTCGCGCATCACGGTCGGGTTGCTCGGCATGGCGTTCAAAGCGGACATCGACGACACGCGCGCCTCGCTGAGCTACAAATTCAAGAAGGCGCTCGCGGGCCTGGCACAAGCGGTGCTGACCACGGATCCATTCGTGACCACCGATCCCGACTTGCTCCCGCTCGAGGAGGTGATAACGCGCAGCGACGTCCTCATCCTGTGCGCGCCGCATTCGGCCTATCGCGACCTCGATTTCGCCGGTAAACCCGTCGTTGATGTGTGGGGGTATCTGCGCAAGGCGAATGCGATCGGCTAACGCGCGCTATCGATCTCACGCTCGCTTCCCCAATCATCCGCTTTCGGGCTGATGCCAGGTTCGTGGAACCTTGCTGAACAATCATTCATGAAAATCGTCGGCCTTGAGCTTGCTGCGGCATGCCGCCGGTTCCGTCCGAACGATTCTCGACGATGCGTCGTTGGTTAGGTCGTCGGGAGAAAAACGAGAGGAGGAACTGTCCCATGACGCATCTCAAACACACGCTCGCGGCTGCGGCTGCGTTTGGCGTGCTGGCGCTCGCACCAACCGGCGCTTCGGCGATCCCGAATGGATTGCCATCGATCTCGCAAGCGGCGCCGTCCAACATCGAGGAGTTGCGCTGGGTTTGCGGCCCGCGTCGCTGTTGGTGGCGGCCCGGATGGTATCGCGGCTACGGCTGGCGCCATCGTGGTGGTGGCGGCATCGCTGGCGTCGTTGGTAGCGGGCAACAAGCGGGAGGGCGGAGAACCCTCCCACTTCGTTGCGCTCGCGTTGGTCTAGATCAGTTCTCGTGAGATTGAAGCGCTTTACTCATCGTTATGCCCGCGCATAGCGCGTCGAAGACGCGCGTGAATGATTTCGACCTAGCGGCTAGATGCCGTAATAGGCTCTGCACCGAGAGCGGTGAAGGTGGCTGTCCCCCGATAGATGTTGGAAACGGGGGTCACGACTGAGTCGGCCCCAAACATCTGGAGATGGAGGACAGCCGTGGAACATCATGCCGGAATTGACGTGTCTTTGGAATTATCGAGCGTGTGCGTTGTAGACGGGCGGGGCAAGATCGTGAGGGAGGCGAAGGTCGCGAGTGAGCCCGACGCTCTTGTTTCCTTCTTCAGGGGACTTGGCTTGCCGGTGAAGCTGATTGGACTTGAGGCCGGGCCGTTATCACAGTGGCTGCATGCCGGGCTGATGCGAGCAGGATTTGAAGCCGTTCTGCTGGAGACGCGGCATGTGAAGGCGGCTTTATCAGCGATGACGGTGAAGACGGACCGCAAG
>VAZM01000591.1 GCA_005883135.1 Alphaproteobacteria bacterium | reverse complement strand
GATCGCTGGTGTCGAGCGTCTCGGGAAAGAGCTCGTTGCGGCCGACGAGCGGCGTCCAGTCGGTATAGCAGCCGATCACCGGCCCCAGATAGGGCCGCTGCAGGTCGAGGCAGCGGCGGAAATCCATCTCGTCGGCCTCGACGATACCGCGCTCGGGATTTTCCAGCATCCATACGATGCCGGCGAGCACCGCCGACGTCACCTGCAAGCCGGTTGCGTTCTGATACGGTGCAAGCCGCCGCGTCTCCTCGATCGAGAGCTGCGAGCCATACCAGTAGGCGTTCTTGGCATGCCCATAGAGCAGCACGCCGAGCTCGTCGATGCCGTCGACGATGTCGTCCTCGGAGAGGATGTGCCAGGTCTGCTGCGGCTTCCACTGCGCGCCGGCGAGCTCATGCAGCGACAACACCGCGTCGTCGCAGGGGTGATAGGCGTAGTGGCAGGTCGGCCGGTAGACGACCCTGCCGCCCTCTCGCAGCGTGAAATAGTCGGCGATCGAGATCGACTCGTTGTGGGTGATCATGAAGCCATGCTGGGCCTGCGCCGTCGGCGTCCACGAGCGCACCCGGGTGCCGGCGCCCGGGCGTGGGAGATAGATCGCCGCGTCGCAGCCGAAGCTGTGCCGTGAGGCGTCCGGCGGCAACGTCTTCTCGTGCGTGCCCCAGCCCAGCTCGGAGGGCTGAAGGCCTTCGGACAGGAAGCCTTCGACCGACCAGGTGTTGACGAACTTTCCGCGCGGCTTGGGATCGCGCGCGCGCTGGGTGTCGCGCTCGGCGATGTGGATGCCCTTGACGCCGACGCGCCGCATCAGCCGTCCCCAGTCCTCGCGCGTCTGCGGCTCGACGAAGTCGAGCTTGAGCTCTCCGGCGATGTCGATCAGCGCCTGCTTGACCATCCAGGACACCATGCCGGGATTGGCGCCGCAGCAGCTCACCGCGGTGACGCCGCCGGGGCGCCGCCGGCGCAGATCGAGCACGCTCTCGCGCAACGCGTAGTTGGAGCGCTCAGAGATGGAGAGCTTGCGGTTGGTGTAGAGGCCCGGCCACGGCTCGACGACCGTGTCGATATAGAAGGCGTCGAGGTCCTTGCAGAACTCCATCAGATCGACCGAGGAGGTATCGACCGAGAGGTTGACGACCATGCCGCGGCCCGGCCCCGTGGTCAGCAGCGGGGTCAGGATGTCGCGATAATTCTCTTTCGTGAGCGCCCGATGAACGAATCGGATCTGCCGCTCGTCGAGCAGGTGCCGGTCGCTGTCGTCGGGCGCGATCACCACAAACCTCGAGCGGTCGAACGCGATATGCCGCTCGATCAGCGGCAGGGTGCCTTTGCCGATCGAGCCGAAGCCGATCATGACGATCGGTCCTTCGAAGCGGGCATGGAGCGGTCCGCTTTTGGTCGAGGGGGTGGTCGCGTTCACGTCGATTACTCCTCAGCAAGAGGTGGGGTCATGCCGCGTACGGCACGAGGCGATTGTCTTTGCCGACCAGGCCGGCAACCAGGGTCGCAAGATCGGGCCGTTGCTCGAGTGGACCGCGGGCGCTGATCAGCCCGCGAGCGCCATCGAGCGCGCCGGGCTTGAGCTCACACCCAAGCAGCCGGTGGCGCTCGTAAGGCCCGGGCAGCCACAGCGCGTTGGTCTTCTCGCTGGAGAAGCCGAACCGCGAGTAATAGGGCGCGTCGCCAACCAGCAGCACGGCACCGTAGCGGCGACGGGCGGCCTCGCGTAGCGCATGATGCACCAGCGTCGAGCCGATGCCGCGTTTGCGGCGGTCGGGCGCGACGGCGAGCGGACCGAGCAAGAGCGCGGGCAGGTCGGGACCGGCCGACACCTCCCAAAGCTGCACCGTACCGACGATGCGACGGCTCTCGGCGGCAACCAGGGCCAGCTCCGGCCGCCGCCCTTCGCGCAGGCGCTGCGACGTCTTGGTGAATCGGGCCGGCCCGTAAGCGAGGTCGAGCAGCGCGTCACGCGTTGCAGCCTCGGCCGGCCGTTCCTTACGGACGGTAACCATGTCGGACCTCCGTCCGTCCAGCTAGATGTGGTACGTCTTCAGTGTATAGGCGCCGGTGCCTTCGATGAGCACCTTGTCGCCGATCTCGAGGCTGATCGGCAGCGCGTACGGCTCTCGCTCGTACAGTACGTCGGCCGAATCGCAGGTCGGCCCGGCGAGCACGCAGGGCGCGAGCTCGTCACCGTCACGCGGGGTGCGGATCGGATAGCGGATCGATTCGTCCATGGTCTCGGCGAGGCCGCCGAACTTACCGATGTCGAGGTAGATCCAGCGCACGTCGTCGTTCTCGCTCTTCTTGGAGACGAGCACGACCTCGGCCTCGATCACGCCGGCGTTGCCGACCATGCCGCGGCCCGGCTCGATGATCGTCTCCGGAATGCGGTTGCCGAAGTGCCGGCGCAGCGCGCGGAATATCGTCGAGCCGTAGGTCTTCACCGTCGGCACGTTCTTGAGATACTTGGTCGGGAAGCCGCCCCCAAGATTGACCATGCTGAGGTTGAGCCCGCGCTCGCCGCATTCGCGGAACACGGCCGCCGTCGAGGCGAGCGCGCGGTCCCAGGCATGCGGATTGCGCTGCTGCGACCCGACGTGGAAGGAGACGCCGTAGGCTTCGAGGCCGAGGCGATGGGCGTGCTCCAACACGTCGGCCGCCATGGCGGGCTCGCAGCCGAATTTGCGCGACAGCGGCCATTCCGCCCCGACGCAGTCGGAGAGGATGCGGCAAAACACCCGCGCGCCGGGCGCGGCGCGGGCGATCTTGTCCACCTCGGCGGTGCAGTCGACGGCGAAAAGGCGCACGCCGAGCGCATAGGCGCGCGCCACGTCGCGCTCCTTCTTGATGGTGTTGCCGAAGGAGATGCGCTCCGCCGTCGCGCCGGCCGCGAGGACCATCTCGATCTCGGCGACCGAGGCGGCATCGAAGCTCGAGCCCAGCGCGGCAAGCAGCGCGAGCACCTCGGGCGCCGGATTGGCCTTTACGGCATAGAACACCTTCGTATCCGGCAGCGCTTTGGCAAAGGCCAGATAGTTCTCACGCACGACGTCGAGATCGACGACGAGGCAGGGTCCGGCATCGGTACGTTGTTTGAGGAATTCGCGGATGCGTGCAGTCATTTCACCCAGCTCCTAATCCGACTGGCGGCGTAGCCGCCGAGATCAACCTCCTGCAACGCTGACAGCCCCGCGCATTGCGCGAAGCACCTGCGTCGCCGTGTTTGCTGCCTCGGTCCGGATTAGGGGAAGCCCCGTTCCGCACTGTTGGCAAAGAAGGACAAGCCCTTTCGGTGTCCCCGGCATTCGCGCCGGCAGTAACCAAAAAAGCCCTTCCGTCGTTGCTTTAAGCCGCGTCGCCCGTGGAGAGCGGGCATCGCCGGTTCGCCTCCGGCTGCCGGTCGCGGGAGCAAGGAAGTAGTGTTCTCTTCCTTAGGCGGCTGTCCGGCCTCTTGTCCGGATGCCCACCGACCGACACACGGCCACAGGCACGTGCGAAATTGGGCAAACTCGAAATAAGCGATTTAGTTCGCTCGCGCAACCTTTTTTGTTTTAAGGAAACGTAAAAAAAGTCGGCGAGCGGTGCACAAGCACGACACGCGAGGCGTCAGTCCGCGGTGAACGGCTCGACGCGGTGCGCCGCGCGCACGAACTGCACCATCACCGCTACGCCGCACAGCATGAACAGAACGTCGAGCACGCGTGCCCCGAGCGTGCCGAGTGCGAACAGGTTGGCGATCGCCCAGCTGCCGGCAAAAGCGGCGCCGAACACTTCGGCGCTGATCAAGATCGCGGCGCTGACAACCGTGAGGACGTTCTGCCAGACGATGCGGCGGCGGCGTGGGGGGGATGGCTCGTTCATGGCGGTAGCGAGTTAGCCCGATCGGACGGTCACTGCAAGGCCGGCTGGGCGTTCAGGCTGCGTCGCGCGCGGCTTTACCAAACAGCAGGCCAGCTTCGACAAGGGCTCCGCGAATGCGGTCGATCTCGGCGCGGCTAAGCTTGACTAGCGGCGGCCGCACCACCGCTCGCGGCAGGCGCCCGAGCAGCACCAGCGCC
>VAZM01000590.1 GCA_005883135.1 Alphaproteobacteria bacterium | reverse complement strand
CATCGAGAATACGCGGCTGCTGAAAGAGCTGCGGGAATCGCTACAGCAGCAGACCGCCACCGCCGACGTACTCAAGGTCATCAGCCGCTCGGCATTCGATCTGCAGACGGTCCTTAATACTCTGGTCGCTTCCGCAGCCCGGCTCTGCGAGGCCGATATGGCATCGATCAATCGCCAACAGGGCGAAAAGTACCGGCAAGTCGCGAGTTACGGCTATTCGCGCGAGTTCAATGCGTTCATGGCGCAGCACCCAATCCCGGTGGGCCGCGGGTCGATGGCTGGCCGAACCGCGCTCGAAGGCAAGGCGGTGCAAGTTCCCGATGTTCTCGCCGATCCGGAGTACCAATTCAAAGAAGGCGCCCAGGTCGGAGGCACGCGCACCATGCTCGGCGTGCCGCTGCTGCGCGAAGGAAAGCCGATCGGTGTCATTGCGTTGAGTCGCAGGTCGGTGCGGCCCTTCACCAGCAAACAGATCGAGTTGGTCGAGACCTTCGCCGACCAGGCTGTGATCGCCATCGAGAATGTGCGCCTGTTCGAGGAGATCCGGGACAAGAGCCGTCAGCTCGAAGCGGCGAATCGGCATAAGTCGCAGTTCCTCGCCAGCATGAGCCACGAATTACGTACCCCGCTGAACGCCATTCTCGGCTTGACCGAGATGATGGTCACCAACGCGCCGCGCTTCGGCACGGAAAAGGCAGCCGAGCCGTTGCGCCGCGTGCATCGCGCCGGCACCCACCTTCTCGGCCTCATCAACCAGGTGCTCGACCTCTCGAAGATCGAAGCCGGCAAGCTCGAGCTCAACCCCGAGTCCGTGAGCTTGGCGCCGCTGATCGACGAGGTGATCGGCACCGCGCGGCAACTCGCCGAGCAGAACAAGAACCGCCTCGTGGTCGAAGCGCACGAGAAACTTGGCACGCTTACCGTCGATCCCATGCGGCTGCGGCAAATCCTGCTCAATCTCCTGAGCAACGCCTGCAAATTCACCTCGCAGGGCGAGGTCAAGTTGCGGGTACGCAAGGTCGTCGACGGCCGCAATTGGATCGAATTCGCGGTCAGCGACACCGGCATCGGCATGACGCCGGAGCAGCAGGCCAAGCTGTTCGAGGAATTCACCCAGGCGGACTCCTCGACGGCGCGGCGCTATGGCGGCACCGGGCTCGGCCTTGCCATCACGCGCAAGCTCGCGCGCATGATGGGCGGCGACGTCACTGTGGAGAGCGTGCCGGGCAAGGGCTCGGTCTTCAGCGTGCGCCTGCCGGCGGGGCCGGACACAGCTGCAAGAAGCGCTACCAACGGCAGCAGGCCGCCGGCGGGCGATTGCGTCCTCGTCATCGACGACGATGCCACCGCGCGCGAACTCATTGCCGACCACCTCAAGGCGGATGGCTTTTCGGTAGTGACTGCGGCAGGCGGGTTAGAGGGATTGAAGCTCGCCAGGGAAGTGCGGCCGATCGCGATCACCCTCGACGTGATGATGCCCGATCTCGATGGCTGGTCGGTTTTGGCGGCGCTGCGGCAGGATCCCGAGTTGGCCGAGATCCCGGTCATCATGATCACCATCCTAGACGAGCACCGGCGCGGGGTTGCGCTCGGCGCGGCGGGCTATCTCACCAAGCCCATCGACCGCGAGCGGCTCACGCGCATGATCGGCCGCTTCCGGGTGCCGGCGCGACAGACGCGCGTGCTGATGGTGGACGATGATGACACGCAACGCGAGCGCCTGCGGGGTTGGCTCGAGGAGGAGCAATGGGTGGTAGAGGAGGCCGCGAACGGGCGCGATGCGCTCGCCCTTCTGCGGGAGGTGCGGCCCGACGTCATCCTGCTCGATCTGATGATGCCGGAAATGGACGGCTTTGCGGTCGTGGCGGCGCTGCAGAAGGAGCCGCGCTGGCGGGATATTCCCGTCGTCGTGGTCACCGCGCGCGATCTCGACGCCGCGGATCGCGAGCGATTGAATTCCGGGGTCCAGTCGGTGCTTGTTAAGGAGACGTTCCGGCCTATGGAGCTGGTTGAGCGCATCCGCCGCCTTGCGCGCAACAAGCCCCAGGCCGGCAGCGAGATGGAAGCGGCGTCGTGACCAAAGTGCTCTACGTCGAGGACAACGACGACAACGTCTACATGCTCAAGATGCGGCTCGAGCTGTTGGACGGCTTCGAAGTCATGACTGCGGACGACGGCGAGAAGGGCTGCGCCATGGCGCGCTCCGAGCTGCCCGACATCATCCTCATGGATCTCGAAATGCCGGTGGTCGACGGGTGGGAAGCGACGCGATCCGCAAACGCGCGATATTCCGATCATCGCCCTCTCCGCCCATGCCCTCGCCGGGTCGCGGGAAAAGGCGCTCGCCGCCGGCTGCGACGAGTTCGACACCAAGCCGATCGAATTCGAGCGGCTGGTCGGAACGCTGCGGCGGCTGCTCGCGGAGCGGAAGTGACGTCCTCGCCGACCACGGTCGTGCATGAGCAAGCGTCGTAAAAAGGGCAAGTCTGCTTCCGGCCGCGCAACTCGCCGGCCTGCGGCGCGCCGCGCGCGCGGACCACGCGACCCGGTCGCCGCAAAGGAAACGATCGCTCGTCTCACTCGCGAGCTGGACGAGGCGCGTCAGCAGCAGGCCGCCACCGCAGACGTGCTCGAAGTGATCAGCCGCTCGACCTTTGATCTGCAGGCCGTGCTCGATACACTGGTGCGATCGGCAGCACGCCTGTGTGCGGCCGAGTGCGCGTTCATTTTCCGGCTCGATGAGGGCGCCTACCAC
>VAZM01000600.1 GCA_005883135.1 Alphaproteobacteria bacterium | reverse complement strand
AGTCGCCGCGCTCGTCCTGAAACGTTCCATCGAGAACGTAGAATTCTTCGCCGCCGGAATGGGTGTGAGGCGAAAAGGCGGTGCCAGGCGCGTATCGAACGATGGACGTTGCGCGAGCGACCTCATCACCGATACGGTCAAGCATTCTGCGCTCGACGCCCGGCATTGGCGACTGTACCCAGTCCGCCGCTCCCGCATGGACCGAGGCACGCTTGGTGAAGTCGGCGTTGATCCGCATGATCGCCTTGCGTTTGTCTCTAACGCGGTAGGAGTTCTCTTGCCATCAGTCATCGGAAATATTGCAACGGAAGACGTCACCCATTCCAACAAACCCGTCGCCGACACAATGTGTGACATCCAACCTCGCGGGCTAGGCCAACTAGGTTTTCTCCTTTGCGCCGCCATAGTCGCACCGCCATCGCACGGCAACCCACTTCGGATGTTCATTGATCCACTGGGCGATATAGGGTTCCGCGCTCATGACGCACTGATTGAGCGACATGCTAGCTGAGAACGAAAGATGCTGGTCTTCGCACTGAGTAGGTAGCGCCAATGCACAGACGGTTACGACCAATTCGATTAGGCCCATTACAATTCTCCGTCGGTCCCAATCCTATGAATACGTAGTATCCCTCCCAGTAATTTCATCGTTTCGGTGTATTTCATCCTTTTCAACAACCACGACGTCTTCTGCGAACTGTGGGGGCCAACATCGCTCTTAATGCTTCGCCTCCGCGCTTGGAGCGTCGCCGCTGCATCGGTCTGGACGCGGTTTCGGGCCGCGCAGGTCGAGTGGCACCTTACAATTGTCCACCCGCTGCTCGTCGCTCGCCTTGCCGCCGAGCCGCTCCTTAGCGGTGCGGACTGGCTGGACATGACTCGCTTCGCCCTCGGCACGCGATGTCGCACTTGGCGCTGCCAACGCCGCCAGCAGGAGAAGTATCCCCGCCATGGCGCGAACCGGAGGAGGCAACGTCACCCGAAGCGAATGGGACATCGGCGCGTCTCCTCGCAAAGGCAGACTGGCGTCCCCGCTTTACGTAGGCGGGTCACTTGGGCGGGGCTGGCACCGCCGACGAGTGGTGGTCGACAATCTTCCAGTCGTTGCCGTCCTTCACATACGTGAAGCTATAGCGGGCCGGAATCGATTTGGTTTCGCCGTCTTTGGTGTAGGAGAACGTGTAATAGCCTGTGTTGACGGCAGTGTTTCCAAAAACGCGGATCAATTGGTCGCCGAACTTTACGGTGGCCTTGGGCAAGGCTTGGAAGGCACCGACGAAGTAGGCCTTCACCGCGGCAGGGTCCGACCGTACCGTTGGTGAAAGCGTGCCCCACAGGACGGCGTCTTTTGCATAAAAGGGCAGCATGGCATCGGGGTTATTCTCGGCAAAGACCGTGGCCCACTTTTGCCATGCAGCCGCGACATCTTCCTGCGGGCCCGCCGCGGCGGTTTGCACCGACACGCTCAACGCCAGCAGGACACCGCTGATCCAAAGACGTGATTGCATCTTGTCCTCCCTCATTTTTGCGGACATTCCACGGATGCTGATGTGAAATTTAGCGGTTTTCTGAATTGCTCGGAAGCTCTGCTTTTCCTTCTGCTTGCTTGCGGGGCGCTTGCGCGTCGGCCCGCCCCGATTTAACGTGTGCGTTGAAAGCTAGGGAAGACGACCAATGGCCTGGACAACCCCGACCCTCGTTGAGGTCTGCATCGGCCTCGAGATCAACGGGTACCTGCCGGCTGAGTTCTGATCCGGCCGCATTTGCGCGGTTCTGAATCGGCAGCTCACTACTCGGGTGCGACCGCCGGCGCTTTGGGCGCGGAGGCGGCGCCACTGTTCGCATTACCCGGATTATCAAGCGGCGCGCCGGTGAGGTCGCTTGCGGCGACTTCATTTGGATTAACACTCCCGTGGCGTTATCGGGTTCCGCAATAGTGCACAAGCCGCTCGGCCTGCTGGCCGAGCTCACGCATCGTTGTCCGCTCGGCTGCCCCTATTGCTCGAACCCGCTCGCGCTCGACGGCAGAGAGGACGAGCTCGATACCGCGAGCTGGCTGCGTGTCTTCCGCGAAGCGGCCGCGCTTGGCGTGCTGCAGGTGCATTTGTCAGGCGGCGAGCCGGGGGCGCGGCGCGATCTCGTGGACATCACCGCGGGGGCCCATGCGGCCGGTCTTTACACCAATCTCATTACGTCCGCGGTTGGCATCACGGAAAAGACGCTCGGCGCATTGGCACAGGCCGGACTCGACCATGTGCAGATCTCGATCCAAGACAGCGATGCTGCATCCGCCGACCACATCGCCGGCTATGCCGGCGCATTTGCAAGAAAACGGGCACTCGCGACCGAGGTTCTGCGGCACAAGCTCCCGCTTACGGTGAACGCGGTCGTGCATCGTGCCAACATCGATAGGATCGCCGACATGGTCGATCTCGCGCTTGCGCTCGGCGCGGGCCGCATCGAGATCGCGCACGTGCAGTATTACGGCTGGGCGCTCAAAAACCGCGCCGCCCTGATGCCGACCCGCGAACAGGTCGAGCGGGCAACGGCCGTGGTGGAGGAGTTACGCACGCGCCAGCACGGCCGCATCGTCATCGATGCGGTGGTTCCGGATTACTATGCCCGCTACCCGAAGCCGTGCGTCGGCGGTTGGGGTCGGCGTTCGCTGAACGTGACGCCGGCCGGGAAGGTGCTGCCTTGTCACGCCGCCGAGTCGATCGCCGGCCTTACATTCTGGAACGTGCGCGAGCATTCGCTCGCCGACATCTGGGCGAACTCCCCGGCCTTCAACGCCTTTCGCGGCACCGCATGGATGAAGGAGCCATGCGCTAGCTGCCCGCGTCGCGAGCTGGATTTCGGCGGCTGCCGTTGCCAGGCCTTCGCGCTCACCGGTGACGCTAGCGCAACCGATCCCGTGTGCCACCTCGCGCCCGATCATGGCCAGCTCGCCCGACTTGCGGCGGTTCGGAGCGACGCGCCTTACGTCTATCGGCGGCTGGTGCCGCCGATTTGAAATTCCTGCACCGTGTGCCGGGAGTCCGCCTCAGGAATTTCAAATCGAAAAGCGGCACTAGGATCATAGAGTGCTAGTGCCCTTTGGTTTTCGAAGTTCGTGTCCGAGTGTGCCGCGCTGTATTCGCGAACTTCGAAAACCGGGCACTGGGATCGCGTCGTCCAGCGAAGGTTGCCGATGGCGCTGGCGCGCTCAGTAGAGAACAACGCTCCTGATGCTCTTGCCTTCGTGCATCAGGTCGAACCCCTTGTTGATGTCCGGCAGCGGCATGGTGTGGGTGATCATCGGATCGATCTCGATCTTACCCTCCATGTACCAATCGACGATTTTCGGCACGTCTGTGCGCCCACG
>VAZM01000599.1 GCA_005883135.1 Alphaproteobacteria bacterium | reverse complement strand
GAGGCCGGACGGAAGTATACCGCCCTCAGGGTGGATTGTCGCACGCCGATTCTGAGCCGACGACGGAGGCGCAGCTTTATGCGTCCTCCCTCGTCTGCACTCTCGTGGGAGTGGGCGGTGACGGACTCGAACCGCCGACATCCTGCGTGTAAAGCAGGCGCTCTGCCAGCTGAGCTAACCGCCCTTGCGCCCACGTTTATCGCTGCCGTGAGCCGCGGCGCAAGCGGCTGCGGTCGGGACCGTTGACTCAGCTGGACGCCGGCTTGCTAACCTCTCTGGATGGCTTTCCAGCGGAGTCTTTTCGCGCCTTGGCGGCGTGAAAGCCGGTTGCGATTGATTCCCTCTCGCACATGTAAGCGCCGGTTTTGGTCGCTCCGTAGCTCTTGCTGGCGCTCTCATGGTAGGCCTTGGAGCGCAGATTGACCCACACGACAGAATCGCCGCGGCAATCCGCTCTGGCTTCGGCTTCGCTGGCATACTGCCCCTTCGCAAGCTCGGCGACGGCGGGTGACGGGCCTACCGCCAGCGGCACACCGCGGCACTCGGCCACGAAGGCGCGTTGGGTTTTCCCACTCGCTGCAATCTCCACCCGATTGACGCTCCATTCGGCCCGGCACTGCTTGAATGTTTTCTGCTGAGCCAGGACCGGAGGCGACCATGCCAAAAGCGTAAGGACGGCCGCGCTCGCAACCATGCTGAACTTTGTTCGCATCGTACCCTCTCCAGAACATTGCGCCCGATTCAAAGACCTCCGTGCGAGGTGAAAAGATCGGGCAGTTTGCCGCCGTATGAGAGGCTGAGACTTCGAGCCGCCCACGGCAAACTATGTTCTCTCTTTGCGCTGGAATGCGTAAAGGCGGCGCTGGGCGAGCGCCGCCTTTATTATTTACGAAAGGTTCCGACGCTAATGCGCGGTAAGCGTAGAAGAATCTTCCTCCACAGCAGGCTCGGTAGTGACGGAGGTCTGGGTGGGCTTGGCCTTTTCCTCATCCCACTCGATGGCCTCGGGCTTTCGCACCAAGGACCGCGCCAGCACCTCGTCCATGCGCGAGACCGGAATGATGTCGAGGTTCTTCTTGATGTTCTCGCTGATCTCGACGAGGTCCTTGGCGTTCTCCTCCGGGATCAGCACGGTTTTCATGCCGCCACGAGCCGCCGCAAGCAGCTTCTCCTTCAAGCCGCCGATCGGAAGCACGCGGCCGCGTAGCGTGATCTCACCGGTCATGGCCACATCCCGGCGCACGGGAATGCCCGTCATGACGGAGACGATCGCCGATACCATGGCTACCCCCGCCGACGGTCCGTCCTTGGGAGTGGCCCCCTCCGGCACGTGCACGTGTATGTCCTTTTTGTCGAAGGACGGCGGCTCGATGCCGAAGGCGATGGCCCGCATGCGGACATAGGAGGCTGCGGCCGAGATCGATTCCTTCATCACGTCACGCAGGTTCCCGGTGACCGTCATCTTGCCTTTACCCGGCATCATCGCGGCTTCGATGGTCAGAAGCTCGCCACCTACGTCGGTCCAGGCCAATCCGGTAACGACCCCGACCTGATCCTCGTCCTCGACCTCGCCGTAGCGGAACTTCGGCACGCCGAGATAATCGGGCACGAGTTTCGGATCGACGGTGATCGATAGCTTCTTGGTCAGAGTCAGCTCTTTCACCGCCTTACGAATGAGCGTGGAGAGCTCACGCTCGAGGTTGCGCACGCCGGCCTCCCGCGTATAGCGGCGGATCAGGAGGAGCAGCGCCTCGTTGTCGATCGCCCATTCCGCCTCGGTGAGGCCGTGCTTGGCGACCGCGTGCGGGATGAGATGCTTGCGCGCGATCTCGACCTTCTCGTCCTCCGTGTAGCCGGCGATTCGGATGATCTCCATCCGGTCCATCAAGGGCGGCGGGATGTTGAGCGTGTTCGCTGTCGTGATGAACATCACGCTGGAGAGGTCGTAGTCGACCTCGAGGTAATGGTCGTTGAACGTGTGGTTCTGCTCGGGATCGAGCACTTCCAGCAGCGCCGATGACGGGTCGCCACGGAAATCTGCGCCCATCTTGTCCACTTCGTCGAGCAGGAACAAAGGATTGGACGACTTTGCCTTGCGCATCGACTGAACGATCTTGCCGGGCATAGAGCCGATATAGGTGCGGCGGTGACCGCGAATCTCGGCCTCATCGCGCACGCCACCGAGCGAAACGCGCACGAAGTCGCGCCCCGTGGCGCGTGCAATCGACTTGCCGAGCGAGGTCTTTCCCACGCCGGGCGGACCGACCAGACAGAGAATGGGGCCGGTGAGCTTGTTGGCGCGCTGCTGGACCGCAAGGTATTCAACGATCCGCTCTTTGACCTTCTCCAGTCCGAAATGGTCGTTGTCGAGGATCTCCTGCGCGAGCTTGAGATCCTTCTTGACCTTCGACTTCTTGTTCCAGGGAATGGAGAGCAACCAGTCGAGATAGTTGCGCACCACCGTCGCCTCCGCCGACATGGGCGACATCTGGCGCAGCTTTTTGAGCTCGTGCTGGGCCTTCTCGCGCGCCTCCTTGGAGAGCTTGGTGCGCTTGATCTTCTCTTCGATCTCGGCGAGCTCGTCCTTGCCTTCCTCGTCGCCGAGCTCCTTCTGGATCGCCTTCATCTGCTCGTTGAGGTAGTACTCGCGCTGCGTCTTCTCCATCTGGCGCTTGACGCGCGTGCGGATGCGCTTTTCCACCTGCAGCACGGAGAT
>VAZM01000146.1 GCA_005883135.1 Alphaproteobacteria bacterium | reverse complement strand
CGATGGGGCTCTACGCCTTCGGCACGACCGCCATCGCCGCGGCGCTGACCGCCTTCTATTCGTGGCGGCTGATCTTCCTGACCTTCCACGGCGCTCCGCACGACCAGCATCACTACGACGCGGCGCGCGAGAGCCCGCTGGTGATGGTGCTTCCGCTCGTCTTTCTCGCCGCCGGCGCGATCTTCGCCGGCTATCCGTTCCGTGAACTGTTCGTGGGTCACGACGTCACGGAGTTCTTCGGCGACTCGCTCAAATTCGCCGCGGGCGGCCATATGTTCGAGGAGATGCACGCCATCCCGCAGCTCATCGCGATCATTCCGACGCTGATGATGGCGATCGGCTTCGCCATCGCATGGGAGTTCTACATTCGCAGGCCGGAGCTGCCGGTCGAACTCGCCCGACAACAGGAGCCGCTCTACAAGTTCCTGCTCAACAAGTGGTATTTCGACGAGATCTACGACTTCCTCATCGTTCGCCCGACGTTGTGGCTCGCTCGCGCCTTGTGGAAGTACGGCGATGGCTGGACCATCGACGGTCTAGGACCCGACGGCGTGTCGGCGCGCGTGCTCGATGTGACCCGCGGCGTCGTGCGGCTACAGACGGGATATCTCTATCACTATGCCTTCGCCATGCTGATCGGCGTCGCCGCGCTGATCACCTGGTTCATGTTCGGTGCGCGGGCGGGGTGACGATGAGTTGGCCGATCCTCTCCGTCACGACGTTCCTGCCGCTGGTCGGTGCGCTGTTCATCATGCTGATGCACAGCGACGGCGAGGCGGAGAAACGCAACGCGCGCTGGATCGCGCTGTGGACCACCCTGATCACGTTTGCGATCTCGCTCATCCTGCTCTACCGCTTCGATCCCGCCTCGGCAGAGTTCCAGTTCGTGGAGAAGCGGCCTTGGCTCGCGGGCGCCATCACCTACCACATGGGCGTCGACGGCATCTCGCTGCCGTTCCTCATCCTCACCACCGCGCTGATGCCGGTGTGCATCATCGCCAGCTGGCTGCCGATCCAGCATCGCGTCAAGGAATACATGGCGGCGTTCCTGGTGCTCGAGACGCTGATGGTCGGCACCTTCGCGGCGCTCGACCTCGTGCTGTTCTACCTGTTCTTCGAGGGCGGCCTCATTCCGATGTTCCTGATCATCGGCGTGTGGGGTGGCCCCCGCCGCGTCTACGCCAGCTTCAAGTTCTTTCTCTACACGTTCCTCGGTTCCGTGCTGATGCTGCTCGCCATCATGGCGATGTACTGGAACGCGGGGACGACCGAGATCCCGGCGCTCCTGCGGCACGGCTTTCCGCGCGACCTGCAAACCTGGGCGTGGCTCGCGTTTCTCGCGTCTTTCGCGGTGAAACTGCCGATGTGGCCTGTGCACACCTGGCTGCCGGACGCGCACGTCGAGGCGCCGACCGCCGGCTCGGTCATCCTTGCCGCAATTCTGTTGAAGATGGGCGGCTACGGCTTCCTGCGCTTCTCGCTGCCCATGTTTCCGGCCGCCTCGCACGATCTCGCCCCGCTCATCTTCGCGCTATCGGTGGTGGCGGTGATCTACACCTCGCTCGTCGCGCTGGCGCAGGAGGACATGAAGAAACTCATCGCCTATTCCTCGGTCGGTCACATGGGTTTCGTGACCATGGGCATTTTTGCCGCGACCGCGCAGGGCGTGGCGGGCGGCATCTTTCAGATGATCTCCCACGGCATTGTCTCCGCGGCTTTGTTCCTGTGTGTAGGCGTCGTCTACGATCGCATGCATACGCGTGAAATCGCCGCCTATGGCGGCCTCGTCAACCGGATGCCGCTTTACGCCGCGGCCTTCATGGTGTTCACGCTCGCCAACCTGGGGCTGCCCGGCACCACGGGTTTCATCGGGGAATTCCTTACCCTGATCGGCACGTTTCGCATCAATACCTGGGTGGCGGCGCTGGTGACCACCGGGACCATCCTCTCGGCGGCTTACGCGCTGTGGCTCTATCGCAAGGTCATCTTCGGCCCGCTCACCAAGCCGACTCTGGCCGCGATCAAGGACCTCAACTACCGCGAAATCATCACGCTCGGTCCGCTGGTCGTGTTGACGATTCTGTTCGGCATCTATCCGAAGCCGGTGATCGACCTCTCGGCAGCGTCGGTTGCGCAGCTTCTTGACAATTACGAGCGCGCCATCGGTGCGGCCAAGACCGCCGCCCTGTTGGCGCATTGATCACGGCTGCGAACCGGCGATGACCGATACCGTCGAAATCCCCACGCTGCTGCCCGCCCTCCCGGAAATCGTGCTCGCCGTTGGCGCCATGCTGCTGCTGATGGTCGGCGTGTTCCGCGGCGAGCGGGCGACCAAAGGCGTCGAGGCGGGGGCGGTGCTGCTATTGCTGCTTGCCGGTCTCATCGTTGTTTGGCTGCCCGCGGGCAAGCTCGTCACCTTCGGCGGCAGTTTCGTGGTGGACGGTTTCGCCCGGTTTCTCAAGCTTTTGGCGCTCGCCGGCTCGGCGGCGGCGATCGTGATGTCGTCGAATTACCTCGCCGTCGAGAAGCGCGGGAGCTTCGAATATTCGATCCTGATTCTGCTCTCGAGCACCGGCATGATGATGCTCATCTCGGCCGCCGACCTGATCGCGCTTTATCTCGGCCTCGAACTGATGAGCCTTGCGCTTTATGTGGTCGCCGCGATCGATCGCGATTCCGTCCGCTCGACCGAGGCGGGATTGAAGTATTTCGTGCTCGGTGCGCTGTCCTCCGGGATGCTGCTTTACGGAGCCTCGCTGGTCTACGGTTTCACCGGCACGGTGAGTTTTGCCGGTATCGCCAAGGCGGCGAGTGCGGGAGCGAGCGGCGCGGCCAACCTCGGGCTGGTGTTCGGGCTCGTTTTCCTGTTCGCCGGCTTCTGCTTCAAGGTTTCGGCGGTGCCGTTCCACATGTGGACGCCCGACGTGTACGAGGGCGCGCCGACGCCGATCACCGCGTTCTTCGCCGCCGCGCCCAAAGTCGCGGGCATTGCCATGTTCGTGCGCACGACGATTGTTGCCTTTCCCAGTATCTTGGCCCAGTGGCAGCAGATCGTGGTCTTCGTCGCCATCGCCTCGATGGCGCTCGGCGCTTTTGCCGCCATCGGCCAAACCAATATCAAGCGGCTGATGGCGTATTCCTCCATCGGCCACATGGGCTTCGCGCTGGTCGGGCTCGCCGCCGGCACGCCGGAGGGCGTTCACGGCGTGCTGGTCTACATGGCGATCTATGTCGCTATGACGCTCGGAGTTTTCGCCTGCATCCTATCGATGCGACGCGACGGGCAGATGGTGGAAAATATCGCCGATCTCGCCGGACTTGCCCGCACTAAGCCGACGATGGCGTTCTTCTTTGCCATGCTGCTGTTCTCGCTCGCGGGCATTCCTCCCCTCGCAGGCTTTTTTGCCAAATTCTACGTGTTCCTCGCGGCGATTCAGGCGGGGCTGTTCACGCTTGCCGTAATCGGCGTGATCACCAGCGTCGTGGGCGGCTATTACTATTTGATGATCGTCAAGACGATGTATTTCGACGAGCCGGCAAAGCCGTTCGAGCCGATGCCGTACGAACTCAAGGCCGTGCTCGCGGTCACCGGCCTGTTCAATCTCCTGTTCTTCGTTTATCCGAGCCCGTTGATCCAGGCGGCGGACGCGGCGGCAAAGTCGCTATTTTGAATGAAGCTCGACGCCGAATGAAACTGGAGCCCAGGGCGACCGCGGCGGGTGTGCGGCTCGTCGCGCACGAGGTGCTCGGCTCGACCAACGCCGAGGCTTTGCGTCTGGCGCATGAAGGCGGCCACGGGCCGCTCTGGGTCACCACCGAGCGGCAGACCGCGGGCCGCGGCCGGCGCGGCCGCGCCTGGATTTCGCCGGCGGGCAATCTCCACGCGAGCTTGTTGCTCACCGAGCCGGCGGCGGTGGAGCATTGGCCGCAACTTTCATTCGTCGCTGCGCTCGCTGCCCACGATGCTGTCGTAGAAGTCGCGGCCGATCTCAAGCGGCTGCTGGCGATTAAGTGGCCGAACGATCTTCTGCTGGCGGGCGCGAAGTTGGGCGGCATCCTGATCGAAGCGGAGAGCGGTATAAGCGCGGTTGCGATCGGCATCGGAATCAATTGCGGCTCGCATCCGACAGAGACGGATTTTCCTGCCGCCGATCTCGCCGCCGCCGGCACGCCGATCTCCCCCGCCGCGTTGTTCAGCGCGCTCTCGGTCAAGATGCTCGGGCGGCTCGCGCAATGGAATGCCGGCGAGGGCTTTTCCACCATCCGCGCCGACTGGCTCGCCCGCGCCGCCGGCGTGGGGGAGAGCGTGCGCGTGCGGCTTGCCGAGCACGAGCTCGTCGGCCGGTTCGAGGCGCTCGACGAGGCGGGCGGTCTCGTGCTGCGGTTGCCCGACGGTGATACCAGGACGATCGCCGCGGGCGACGTGTTCATGTCCGCGCCGCCCGGCAAGGCGATTTGATGGGAACGCGCGATGATGCGTCCCTCCGATGAACTCGTATTCGCGCCGCTTGGCGGGGCCGGCGAGATCGGCATGAACCTCGCAATTTACGGCTTTGGCGATGATCGGCGGCGGGAATGGATCGCTGTCGATTTCGGAGTTGCCTTTGCCGACGATGCGCTGCCTGGCATCGATCTCATCATGCCGGACATCCGCTATCTGGTGGAGGAGCGGCGCAATCTTCTCGGACTTGTGCTCACGCACGCGCACGAGGATCATTTCGGCGCCTTGCTCGACTTGTGGCCGCGCCTGAAGGTTCCGGTGTATGCCACACCGTTTACCGCCGCGCTCATCGAAGCCAAGCGGCAGGGCGAAGCGGGCGCGCCCGATATCCCGGTCAACGTCGTGCCGTTGGGCGGGCGGTTTACGCTAGGGCCGTTCGACATCGAACTCGTGTCCATGGCCCATTCGATCCCGGAATCGAACGGCCTCATCATCCGCACGCCGGCTGGCGCCGTGCTCCACACCGGCGATTGGAAGATCGACCCGACGCCCGTGATCGGACCGCCGACGGACGAGGCCAAGTTGCTTGCGCTCGGCGACGAGGGCTGCCTCGCGCTGATCGGGGACTCGACCAATGCTTTCCGCGAGGGCCGCTCCCCCTCGGAGGCCGACGTTGCCAAGTGTCTCGCCGAACTCATCCGCAGCGCCCCCGCGCGGGTCGCGGTCACGACGTTCGCCTCCAACGTGGCGCGGCTGCGTGCGGTGGCGCAGGCCGCCGCCGCGTGTGAGCGCGAGGTTGTCTTGGTCGGCCGTGCCATGGAGCGCATCGCGCAGGTCGCGCGGGAGACCGGTTATCTGGAGGGGATCCAGGATTTCCGCTCGGTGGAGGTCTACGGTCATCTGCCGCCGGACAAGGTGCTCGCGCTCTGCACCGGCAGCCAAGGCGAGTCGCGCGCGGCGCTCGCGCGCATTGCTCAAGACGATCATCCGGCAGTGGCGCTGTCGCGCGGCGATCGCGTGATCTTTTCCTCGCGCGCAATCCCCGGCAACGAGAAGGCCGTCATGCGCGTCCTCAACGGCTTGGTCGGCCAGGGTATTGAAGTCATCACCGACCGCACGCATCTGGTCCACGTCTCCGGGCACCCGCGGGTAAGCGAGCTCAATGACATGATCGGCTGGGTGCGACCGCAGATCCTGATCCCCGTGCATGGCGAGCCGCTGCACATGGCCGAGCATGCCGAGGTCGCCCGCCGCGCCGGCGTGGGCAAAGTGGTTCTATGCCGCGATGGGGAACTGGTGCGGCTCGCGCCTGGAGATCCGGGAAAAATCGACGAGGTGCCGGCGGGACGGCTTTACAAAGACGGCTCGCTGATCGTCAGCGCGGAAGAGCGCACCGTCGCAGATCGCCGTCGGCTCGGTTTTGCCGGCATGGTCTCGGTCGCGCTCGCCGTCAACGGGCGCGGCGATTTGATCGGTGATCTGCAAGTGAGGCTGATCGGTATCCCCGAAATCGGGACGCTGGGGCGTGGCCCGGAGGAACTCGCGTATGACGCGGCGGTTGAGGCTTTCGAGTCGATGCCGCGTGCTCGCCGGCGCGATCCCGACGCCCTCGCCGAGGCGATACGCGGTGCGGTGCGCGCCGCGCTCAGCGCGGTGTGGAACAAGAAACCCACATGTCACGTGCACGTACTCGAGGCTTGATGGAACGGTCGTCTGGCGCTGAGCCGCGCTGTCGTACGATCGCGTCCATGCGTGCCTGTGGCTGTTGGGCCGCGCTGTCGTTGCCCGGCTTGACCCGGCAATTCATCATGATCGAAAAAGAAGATGGATGCGCGCGGCGCCTAACGCGCTTACGCGCGTCTTCCACGCGGAGTCTGCCGGCGCGGGGCGGGGGCCGGGCTGGCAATGCCCATCAAGCCGGACAATGAAACGGCCGCAGGAGATGACCATGATCGGACGGCTCAATCATGTGGCGATCGCGGTGCGTGACATCGCCAAGGCTGCGGAGGTCTATCGCCGCACGCTCGGCGCAGACGTGTCCGAGGCGGCGCCGCAGCCGGAGCACGGGGTCACGACCCTTTTCATCACCTTGCCAAACACCAAGATCGAGCTCATCGCGCCGCTAGGGGATGCGTCCCCGATTGCGAAATTCCTCGAGCGCAACCCTGACGGCGGCATTCACCACGTCTGCTACGAAGTCGAAGACATCCGCGCGGCGCGGGACAGTCTCAAGGCGCAAGGTGCGAGGGTGCTCGGCGACGGCGAGGCGAAGATGGGCGCCCACGGCAAGCCTGTGTTGTTCCTGCATCCGAAGGACTTTTGCGGCACGCTCATCGAGCTCGAGCAGGCGTAGCGATTACGACGCTTCATCGCCTGGAATTCTACGCAGCCTGCGCCAGCTTGGCTGCGGGTGCGCGCAACGCACTCCACAACCACGGCCGCTATTGCGGCTCAGCTGGGAATGAGGTTTGAAACCGTTGCCACGATGTCCCTAGCTACCTCGATCGCGATCTATTTCATCATTTGGTGGGTCGTGCTGTTTGCGGTCCTTCCCTGGGGCGTTCGCAGCCAAGACGAGCAGGGGACGATCACGCCCGGCAGCGATCCCGGCGCGCCCGCGATCCCGAACCTCAAACGCAAGCTCATTTGGACCACCATCGTCGCGGCTGCCGTGTTCGCGATGTGGCACATCGTTTACACCTATCGGTTGATCGCGCTCGATGATCTCGCCGCGCTCCTCGGTCTGCCGCGTTAGCGAGGATCGGAATTGAGCTGGCGCCGGCGGCGGTGAGAAAACGCCAGCACTCCCAACACGTTACCCCAATCGACGCCGGTCCGACGCAGCGTGGATCGGAAGACCGTCCTGCCGCGTTGACGTTTGCGCGATACGCAAGAGCGAATGATGGACAGCGATGCCGGCGGGTGGCTCTGGTTCGTGATCGACGTGGTCATGGTTGCTGTGCTCGCGGTCGCCCTGGTCTACGCAACCGTGCTGTGGCGACGGCGCAGAGGCCGACTCGAACAGGTCGGCGAGCGTGCGACCGCGCAGCTCTACGAGCGCGAAGCCGAACGAGAACGACAAGCCGACGCCGAGCGCGTGCGCCCGTGAGCGCACGCGCCCGTCGGGCCGACACTGCGGCCGGAGCTCGAATCTACTCGTGGCCTGCGGCGGCGCCGCCCGAGATAGCGATGCTCG
>VAZM01000145.1 GCA_005883135.1 Alphaproteobacteria bacterium | reverse complement strand
GGAAGTCGAAGCGGCGGTGCAATCGGCGCTGGCCGGGGGCAAGACCGTCGAGATCGTGGGCCACGGCTCCAAACGCGCCATCGGCCGGCCGGCGCAAACCGACCTCACCCTCGACTTGTCCGCGCTCAGTGGGGTGACGCTCTACGAGCCGGAGGAGCTCGTGCTCTCGGCCAAAGCCGGCACGCCGCTCGCCGAGATCGAAACGCTACTCGCCGCCAACGGCCAGCAGCTCGCATTCGAGCCGATGGACTACTCCGCCGTCCTCGGCGGGGTTGCCGGGCGCGGCACCATCGGCGGCGCGCTAGCGGCAAACGTTTCCGGTCCGCGCCGGCTCAAGAGTGGTGCCGCGCGGGACCATTTCCTTGGCTTCTCGGCGGTGTCAGGCCGGGCCCAGACGTTCAAGTCCGGCGGCCGGGTGGTGAAGAACGTCACCGGCTACGATCTATGCAAGCTGATGGCAGGCTCCTGGGGCACCCTGGCTGCGATGACCGACGTGACGATAAAAGTGCTGCCCCGCTCCGAGACCGAACAAACGCTGCTGGTTCGCGGCCTCGACCCGGCGCGGGCGGTCGCGGCCATGACCAGCGCCATGGGATCGTCCTGCGACGTCTCGGGCGCCGCGCATCTGCCGGCGGAGGTTGCCGCGCGCATGCCGGTGCCCGAGAGCGCCGGCGGCGACGTCACGGCGCTACGGCTCGAAGGGTTTTCGCCCTCGGTGATCGAGCGCAAGCGCATGCTCGCGGCGCTGATGCAACCGTTCGGCGAGTTCGCCACCGCGGATGAGCAGGCCTCCCGCGCCCTGTGGACCGCGATCCGCGACGTGACGCCGTTTGCCGCTGACGGAGCATCGGCTTCTTCGGGCCAACACGCGTCGCCGCTCTGGCGCATTTCGACCGCGCCGAGCCGGGGCGCGGAGCTCGCCGCGATGATCGCAACGGCCGCGCAGGCGCAAATGTTCTTCGACTGGGCCGGCGGCCTGATCTGGGCCATGCTCGGCGCCTGCGACGATGCGGGTGCGCCGCTCGTGCGCCGGGCGGTGGCGGCCGCCGGCGGACATGCGACGCTGATCCGCGCGCCCGCGTCCGCGCGCGCGGCGATCGACGTGTTTGCCCCCCAGGATGCCGCGGTTGCGGCTTTGACCAAGCGGGTCAAGGAAAGCTTCGATCCCAAAGGCGTGCTCAACCCGGGGCGGATGTGGGCCGGGGTGTGATCCCATGCAAACGAGCTTCACCTTGGCGCAGCTTGCCGACCCCAACATCGCGGAAGCGGATCGCATCCTGCGCGCATGCGTGCATTGCGGGTTCTGCACCGCGACGTGTCCGACCTACGTGCTGCTCGGCGATGAGCTCGATTCGCCGCGCGGACGCATCTACCTGATCAAGGACATGCTGGAGCACGATCGGCCGGCGACCGCCGACGTCACCAAGCACATCGACCGTTGCCTATCGTGCCTGGCGTGCATGACCACCTGTCCCTCGGGCGTGCACTACATGCACCTCGTCGATCATGCCCGCGTCCATGTCGAAAACACTTATCTGCGGCCGCGCAGTGATCGGTGGCTGCGGGCGTTCCTCGCCCGCGTGCTGCCGGACAACACCCTGCTGCGCTGGGCGCTCGCCGCGGCGCGGTTGGGCAAGCCGTTCTCGGGCGCATTTGCAGCGTTAGGGCTCGCGCCGATCGCCGCCATGCTGCGATTGGCCCCCTCGCGGCTGCCGGCCAAGGCCGCCGCGCCGGGCACGGGCCGCTTCCCGCCCACGGCGCCCCGCCGCGGCCGGGTAGCGCTGCTGACCGGCTGCGTCAGCCCGGTGATTGCTCCCTCGATCAACGCGGCCGCCATCCGCGTCCTGACCCGCCACGGCATCGAGGTGGTGGTCGCGGACGCGGGCTGCTGCGGCTCGATGGTCCACCATATGGGCCGTGAGCGGGAGGCGCTCTCGGCCGCCCGGCGCCAGATCGATGCGTTGATCGCGGAGATCGAGGGCGAAGGCCTCGATGCCATCCTTGTCACCGCTTCGGGCTGCGGCACCACGGTGAAGGATTACGGCTATGTGCTGCGCACCGATGGCGCCTACGCCGAGAAGGCGCTCCGCGTATCGCGGCTTGCCAGGGACATCAGCGAGTATCTGCACGGCCTCGACGTCGCAGCCAAGCGCACCCCGTCCGGCCTTGTTGTCGCCTACCATTCAGCCTGCTCGCTGCAGCACGCTCAGAAAATTGTAGGCGCGCCGAAAGAATTGCTTTGCAAGATGGGATTCGTCGTGAAAGATGTAGCAGAAGGACATCTGTGCTGCGGTTCGGCCGGCACCTACAACATTCTCCAGCCGGAGCTTGCGAGGAGGTTGCGCGAGCGCAAAGTCGGCAATATCGAAAAGCTCAAGCCCGACGTGATCGCCGCCGGCAATATCGGCTGCATGACGCAGATCGCTGCGGGCACCGTGATCCCGGTGGTCCACACCGTCGAGTTGATCGACTGGGCGACCGGAGGCCCCGAACCCGAGGCGCTCGCCGGGAAACGGGGATCCAGCGCGGCGGTAGCGTCCGTCGCGCCGGCGAAGTGAGTAGCGAAGCCGCAAAGATCGGGAGGCGATCAATGGCGAAGAAAGCGAAGAAGGCGAAGTCAAAGACCAAAAAGCGGAAGGCGGGGAAGAAAGCCGCGCCGGCCCGTAAGAAGAAGAAGCGCGTCGCGGCGAAAAAGAGCGCCCCGAAGAAAGCGAAGCGAAAGGCCAAGGCCGCCCCCAAGGCGCCCGAGCCCGCTCCGGCACCCTCTTTCATCCCACCCTCGTGGTCGTCGACGGGCGGCACCTCCGGGGGCGGTTCGGGCGGTGGAACCTCGTAACCGCCGCGACGGATCCGATCACGTGCCGATCGGCTTGCTCGCTGCCGGGTGAGCCGATCGAGCTTGCCGCCGCGATGGCGACGACCTGATCAATTCGCTTGCGGCATCGCGACGGCGGCCACGACCCGTTGCCCTCTTCGCGCAGATCTCGACCGCGCGTCGTCGCCATCTCGGCGACGCGGCGATGAGCGTTTCGCTGGCTGGTATAACTATCCCTAAGCACCGCGCGTGCCTCGCGTCGCTCACCTGCGCGGCGAGCCCGCATTGCATGGGCACGGCGAGCCGAATAGCATTGCCGGCGCGAGAAGGGTGAGGTCTCTCCTTCTTTCCAACGCGGAGGAGGTTTCGATGCCGGCGACTTACAACATCTTGCTCATGGGGGCCTCCTACGGCTCGCTGCTTGCCTCCAAGCTGCTGTTCGGCGGTCATCAGGTAAAGCTCGTCTGCCTGCCCGCGGAGGCGGACTTGATCAATGCCGAGGGCTTCCGCGTGCGCTTGCCGGTCAAAGGCCGCAAGGAACCGGTGGAGATCGATTCACGCAAGCTTCCCGGCAAAGTGTCCGCTGGTGGCGCCGCCGACGTCGAGCCGACCGAATACGACCTCATCTGCCTTGCCATGCAGGAGCCGCAATATCGCTCGCCCGGCGTGCGCCAACTGCTGGATGCCGTGGGACGATCCAAGGTGCCCTGCATGTCGATCATGAACATGCCGCCGCTGCCTTATCTCAAGCGCATTCCAGGGCTGAACACGGACACGTTGAAATCGGCCTATACCGACGCGAGCGTCTGGGACAGCTTCGACCCCGCGTTGTTGACGCTGTGCAGTCCGGATCCGCAAGCGATCCGTCCGCCGGACGAAAAAGTCAACGTGCTGCAAGTGACGCTCCCCACGAACTTCAAGGTCGCGCGTTTCGACTCCGACGCGCATACCGCCATTCTTCGCCGGCTGCAGGACGACATCGAAGCGGTGCGGTTCGATACCGGCGACGGCAAGATCGAGCTGCCGGTGAAGCTCAAGGTGCACGAGTCTATCTTCGTGCCGCTGGCAAAATGGGCGATGCTGTTGACGGGCAATTACCGCTGCGTGACCAAGGACGGCGCCATCGACATCAAGGATGCGGTGCACCGCGACGTCGAGGCCTCGCGCGCGGTCTACAACTTCGTCGTCGACCTCTGCGTGAAGCTCGGCGCCGATCGGAACGACCTGGTGCCGTTCGAGAAATACGCGGCGGCGGCGCAGAGCCTGACGCGCCCCTCATCCGCCGCCCGCGCGCTCAACAACGGCGTGCCGAACATCGAGCGCGCCGACAAGCTGGTGCAGGGGATCGCGGCACAGAAGGGCCTGCGCAATCCCGTCATCGATGCCACGGTGGCATTGGTCGATGCCCGTCTCGAGGCCAACCGCAAGAAAGCGGCTGCCGCCTGATTGGCGCGCCGGCACCGGGCGGCCAGTCCGCTTGTCGCGGCTGGCCTGTAGCGCGCCGCGCCCGCATCCGAGCTGCGCACCTTTTGAGTGCTTAGTCGCTCAAGAGGGCGACACGACGCGGGCGTCGTGGAGAAAGAGCGCCCGCACCTTGTCCCAGAAATCTCCGCCCAACACGAACAAGCTGGCGAGGGTCACGACATCGAGCCCCAGATTGACCCAAACCCGCAGGACATAGTCCTCCGGCAGCCAGGAGGGAGCGTAGCTTGCGATCCAGGCGTACAGGGCGGGCACGACCAGCATACAGAGACCGATCGTGTAGCGCCTCTTGCTGACGCCGCCCGCCGGCTTGAGCGTCTTGAGATGTCGCATCGCACCAGCCCAGATGCGGTCGAAGTTGTCCTTGCCCATCAACGCGACGGCCGGAATGATCATGATTTCGAAACCGAACAGGAGAATGCTGCTGAGCACCGTCTTCACGGCGAGCGGCCAATTCGTGCCCGCGACCGCGAGTGTGCCCGCCGGCATGATGAGGCCCAGGATGAGCAGGGCCACCCCCAACTTCAGGCGGGTCTCAGGGCTCATGAGGCTCCCCCTTTGCTCTCCGCCGCGGGCGCTTTCCCGGCGGGGTCAGGGCGTGCGTTGCGAACGCACGCGCTATTCCGCGGCGGGCGCGAGCGCGGCTTGCCGCAGGCGGCTGATCTCGCCGTCGCGCTCCAGCACGAGACCGCGGCGGTGGAAGGCGGCGAGCGTCGAGCGATGGCCGATCGATACGATCGCGCTGCGCTTGAGCCGCGCGGTGAGAAGACGGTAGAGCGCGGCTTCCGCCGGCTCGTCGAGCGAGGCCGTCGCCTCGTCGAGGAACAGGTAATCCGGCGCCTGCAGAATGGCGCGGGCAATGCCGAGGCGCTGCTGCTCGCCGAGCGAGAGCATCCGGTTCCAGTGTGCTTCCTCGTCGAGCCTGCCGGCGAGCGCCGGTAGTCCGACGGCGGTGACGACATCGCGCAGCGTCTCGGCGTCGAAGGTGCCGGGCTCGGCCGGATACGCCACCGCCGCCGCCAGCGTGCCGATTGGGAAATAGGGCCGTTGCGGCAGTATCATCAGCTTGGCCCCTTTCGGCACCCGGATCGTCCCTGCGCCGAACGGCCAAGTCCCCGCGATCGCCCGGAATAAAGTCGATTTGCCGGCGCCGGACGGGCCGGTGAGCAGCACCCGCTCGCCCGCCGAGATGGCAAGATCGCTGGCGGCAAGCAGCGCGGTCCCCTGCGGCAGCCGCACCAGAAGATCGTCGATCTCCAGGCGATCCTTGCCCTCGCGCGCCGACACCGCGATCGCCGGCGTTGCCGTCGTGGCAGCCCGCCCCCGTTCCGCGGCGATGTTGAAGCCGTCGAGCCGGGCGATCACGGCGCGCCACTCTGCGAGTTGCCGGTACGCGGTGACGAAAAACGAGAGCGCCCCCTGCACGCTGGTAAACGCAGAGGCCGTCTGCATCAATCCGCCGAGTTGAACCGCCCCGCCGAAATAGGCGGGACTGATCACGATGAACGGAAACACAATGGAGATTTGCGCGTATCCCGCCGTCAGAAACGTCAGCTTTTTGGTCCGCTGCATAATCTGAAGAAAATTGCCGACCACATAGCCGAAGCGATCGAGCAGTCGTTCCCGCTCGGCGGCCTCTCCCGCGAGCAGCGCGATCTGCTCGGAATTCTCGCGCACCCGGACGAGGTTGAAACGGAAGTCGGCCTCGAACCGCTGCTGGCGAAAATTAAGCGTCACCAGCGGCCAGCCGATGAGGTGGGTGAGCGCGGTTCCAACAACGGCGTAGAGCAGCGCCGCCCACACGAGATAGCCGGGAATGCTGAAGGTCGCGCCGAACAGGTAAAGGGGAGCGGCCGCGGAGAGCGCCCAAAGAATTACCACGAAGGAGCACAGCGTGACGATCGCTCTGAGCAGTCCGACGCTGACCGAGAGCGTGCGATCGATGAACAGATTGATGTCCTCGGCGATGCGCTGGTCGGGGTTGTCGGCGGCGTCCCCGAGCAACTGCATGCGGTAATGGTTGGCGCCGGCGAGCCAATGGTCGAGGTATTCCCGTGTCATCCAGCGGCGCCAGCGGATCTGCAGCCATTGATTGAGATAGAGCTGATAGACGGCGAGGACGATGTAGGACCCCGCCAGGCCGCAGAAGAACAGCAGCTCCCAGACGAAGTTGTCCCAATTGCGCTCCTGCAGCGCGTTGTAGAAGCGGTTATTCCACTGATTGAGCATGACATTGATCGCCACGATCGAGAGTTCGATCGTGATCACGGCGGCAAGGAGCGAGCGCCCGGCCCAGCGGTCCTCGGAAAAGAAATAGGGACGGGCCAGCCGGAAGATAATGGCGAGCGTCGAGACAAGGCGTGACACGGGTTTTCTCCTGTCTGCCGGCACCAGTTCGGAAGCTTGCGGTCGTTGGGTTATGGCTCAGCCGATCAATCCGGCCTCAATGGGGCGGTGGGCCCGTTCACGGCGGGGGGAGCCATGCCTGTGATCTGCCGCCATCGGCGATTTTAGCACAAGCGCACGGGGCAGGTGCTGGATGCCGCGGTTGTGATCGGCGACCGCTGGTGTCGAGCCCGGTTCGCACGTTCGGCCCCGGGCGTTCCTTGCGGCGTGGGGCGAGACAATTCGTGCCTTGTGCGGGGCGACAGCACCCCGTACAAACTGCACCCCATACAACCTGCCCTACTGGAATAGGAGCCGTTCGGGCGGGTTAATCGCGAAAGACGAACCATATCGTCTGTCAAATCCGAGCCAGGGAGGAAGTAAATGCCCAACAAGTCTTCATCTGCATCGACGCGCCGCAAATTCCTCAAAGGAGCCGCGCTCGCGACCACGGCTGCGGTCGCCGCCCCGAGCGTCGTCAAGGCGCAGGGCGCGATCAATATGCGGTGGCAGAGCACGTGGCCGTCGAAAGACATATTTCACGAATACGCGCTCGATTACGCCAAGAAAGTCAACGACATGACTGGCGGCGACCTCAAGATCGAGGTGTTGCCTGCCGGCGCGGTGGTGCCCGCCTTCCAACTGCTCGATGCGGTCTCGAAAGGCGTGCTCGACGGCGGCCATGGCGTGCTCGTCTATCACTACGGCAAGCAGACCGCGCTCGCGCTCTGGGGCTCGGGCCCGGGCTACGCGATGGACGCCAACATGCTGCTCGCCTGGCATAAATACGGCGGCGGCAAGGAATTGCTCAACAAGCTCTACAACTCGATCGGCGCGAACGTCGTCTCGTTCCCTTACGGACCGATGCCGACGCAGCCGCTCGGTTGGTACAAGAAACCGATCACCAAGGCCGACGACTTCAAAGGCCTCAAGTTTCGCACCGTCGGCATTTCCATTGACGTGTTCCAGGGCATTGGCGCCGCGGTGAACGCGTTTCCCGGCGGCGAGATCGTCGCCGCCATGGACCGCGGCCTGATCGAGGCGGCCGAGTTCAACAACGCATCATCAGATCGCGCGCTCGGCTTCGCCGACGTCTCCAATGCATGCTGCAGAGCTATCACCAGAACGCCGAGCAATTCGAGATCACGTTCAACAAGACGAAGTTCGATGCCCTGCCGGATAAGCTAAAGGCGATCATCGCCAACGCCGTCGAGGCTGCTTCGCAGGACATGCAGTGGAAAGCCATCGACCGCTACTCGCAGGACTACGTCGAGCTGCAGACGAAGGACAATGTGAAGTT
>VAZM01000144.1:1019-26306 GCA_005883135.1 Alphaproteobacteria bacterium | reverse complement strand
CCGCGTCTGCTCGGCGCGCAATCCGGCGTAGTTCATCATCGCGTCGAGGTGGGCGAGCGACTCGTGGTGCGACAGCGCCTCGAATTTGATCCCGGACGGGCCGCTGGATGGGTGGGCATCGTCCGGAATGAGATTGCGGCGCCGGATTTCCAGCGGGTCCATGCCGATCTTGGCGGCGGCCAATTCGACCAATCCCTCCGTCACCGCGGTCGCAATCGGATGGCCGACCGCACGGTATTGGCACATCACGTTCTTGTTCTGGAACACGACGCGCGCCCGAGCGCGATAGTTGGGGCAGGTGTATGGCCCGCCGGTCAGGTTGACGATTTGGTTCGCCTCGATGCCCGACGTGCGCGGGTAGACGGAATAAGGCCCGATGCCGGTGAGGTCGTCGATCTCCCAGGCGGTGATGGTGCCGTCGGTCTTGACGCCGATCTTCGCCTTGATGCGATGGTCGCGGGCGTGGATGTCGGTGACGAAGCTCTCGATACGGTCGGCGACGAACTTGATCGGACGCTGGAGCAGCTTGGAGAGCGCAACCGTGGCCATCTCGTCCGCGTAGGTGTGCACCTTGATGCCGAACGAGCCGCCCACGTCCTTGGTCACGACGCGAACCTGATGCTCCTCGAGGCCGAGATGCTTGGCGAACAGGTTCTGCATCATGTGCGGCGCCTGGGTCCCGTGATAGACGGTGAGTCGCGCGTCCCCCGGATTCCAGTCGGCGACGATGGCGCGCGGTTCGTTGGTGACGCCGGTGTGGCGGCCGAAACCGAAGGTCGTCTCGATCACGACGTCGGCGTCCTTGAGGCCCTTGTCGGGGTCACCGCCGACGTGCACGCGCTCGAAGGTGAGATTGTCGCCGAGCTCGGGATGGATGACAGGAGTGCCCGGCTCGAGCGCGGTTTCGGGGTCGGTGACGGCGGCGAGCTCTTGGTAATTGACCTCGACTAGCCCGCACGCATCCTCCGCCTCGGCGCGGCTGCGGGCGACAACGGCGCATACCGCCTCGCCCTGCCAACAGGCGCGCTCGATCGCGATCGCGTGTTGCGGCGCCGATTTGATGCCTTTGAGATGCGTCAGCACCCCGACCCAGGGCGTGATGACCTTGGCCAGTTCGGCGCCGGTGACGACGGCGATCACGCCGGGCGCGTTGGCGGCGTCCGCCGTCGCGATCGCGACGATGCGCGCATGCGCGTGCGGCGAGCGCACGAAGGCCGCGTGCGCCATGCGCGGCAGCGTCAGGTCGCTGACGAATTGCGCGCGGCCGCGCGTCAGGCGCGCCAGATTCGGCCGCGGCACCGAGCGCCCGATGTACGAGTTCGGTCGGTCGAGCGCGGACACGATCGGCGGCGAATCCTCGGCAATTTTCATCTCGGCGCACCCCGCTGCCGCGCGCAGGCGGGCTGCGCGTGTGAGGCGATCAATTTTGCCGCCAACCGTGCCGCAGGCCGACACGCGCGCGCCGACGTTTGCCGTGCGATCATCGCTTTGCTCCTGAGCGCGCCTGCGCCACGGCTTCCACCGCGTCGACGATGGCGTGATAGCCCGTGCAGCGGCAATAATTGCCGGAGAGATGGGCGCGGATTTGCTCGCGGCTGGGAATGCCGCCGCGGACCAGAAGTTCCTGCGCCGTCAGCAGCATGCCCGGCGTACAGTAGCCGCATTGCAGCGCATTGCGGGCAACGAACGCCTGTTGCAGATCGGTGATCTCGGCGGCATCGGCCACGCCTTCGATCGTATCGACGCGCGCGCCGTTGCATTGGACCGCCAGCATGAGGCAGCCGCGCACCACCACGTCGTCCACGCGCACGCTGCAGGCGCCGCACACCCCGTGCTCGCAGCCGACGTGACTGCCGGTGAGCGCAAGGTCCTCGCGCAGAAAGTCAACCAACGTCTTGCGCGCGTCGACACGCTCGCACACCTTCTCGCCGTTGACCGTGATCGCGATGTCGTGGAAACGCTCGCTCATGACGGCGTCCGACCGAGTTGCCGCGCGACGCGCCGCAGCAGCACGCCCGCGAGATGCATCTTGACCGCGCCGGATGCGTGCACGTCGTCGGGCGGATCGAGATCGCTGGCGAGCGCGGTCACCGCCGCGTCGACGTTGCCATTTGCCAGCGCGGCCTCCGCCTTGCGCGCGCGCACCGCCGTCGCGCCGACACCGAAATAGGCGAGACGGACGCCAGCGAGGCGCTTGCCCTCGGCCCGCGCGCAGGCCGCAACTCCCACCATGGCGTAGTCCCCGTGGCGGCGCGCGAACTCGGCGAAGCCGACGCGGGTGTCCGCGGTCGCGGCCGGAACGCGAATGGCCGTGAGCACGTCTTGTGCGCCAAGCGCGGTCTCGAATAGGCCCGCGAAGAAGTCATCGGCCTTGACCGTGCGTTGCCCCTTCGGCCCGGCGATGTCGATCTCACCGCCGAGCGCGAGCATGCATGCCGGCAACTCGGCGGCCGGATCGGCGAACGCGAGCGAGCCGCCGATCGTGCCGCGGTTGCGGATGGCAGGGTGGCCGATGTGCGGCAAGGCCAGAGCGATGAGCGGCGCCGCCCGTGCGATCTCGGCCGAGCGTTCTGCCTGCGCATAGCGCACGAGGGCGCCGATCTCGACGTGGGCGTTTTGCAACGTGATCCGGTCGAGCCCGCCGATGCCGTTGATGTCGACCAGCAGCGCGGGCTCGCTCAGCCGCATGTTGAGCGTCGCAATCAGGCTCTGCCCACCGGCGAGCAGCCGTGCATCTTCGGTCGCCAGCAATTCGATCGCGTGCGCGAGCGAGCGGGCCTTGGCGTAGGCAAACGGTGCGGGCTTCAACCCGTCCCTCCCGGCGGCGGTTTGGTTGGCTATTGTCGCCGCTTGGGGCAGGGCGTCAATCCTTGCCGGGCGCCGCTCGATTGGTGAAGCACCCGTTGCCGAGACCGGTGCCGATCGTGAGCACTCCCCAGCGGGGCACATCGCGCATGAACGGCGCTTCGCTCAGGCCCTGCACCACCGCGTCATTGTGCAAAAGGATCATCGTCTCATAATCGCCGATGTTCGGAATGGCTGCATGCAGCTCGCGTGGCAGGTGGAAACTCTTGCTCTCCCAGTTTCCCGGCAAATTCTGCGCCCCGCGCGTGATGGTGCCATCCGCTTCGATGATGCCCGGACAGCCGATGCCGATGAAAGGCGCCAGGCGCAGGCCCTCCTTATCGGCTCGCGCGATCAGGCGTGACAACATGTCGATGAGCTCCTCCACCGCCTCTTCGCGCGTGACGCTCTTTTCATCGGCATGCCGCCACAGCTCGAACTTCCAGACCGACGCCTTGGCTAGGTCGCTCGCCTTCTTCAAATTAAGCTCGACGATGCCGGCACGAATGTTGGTGCCGCCGATATCCACCCCGATGATCGCGTCGTGTGCCTCGAACATCCAGCGCGGTGCCAAATGCGCGGCGCCGATCAAGCCGGCCTCGTCGGGGTTGTTGCGGATGGGCACGAGATCGATCGCCACCTTATCCGATTTGAGAATCACGGCTGCACGACCAATGGTGAGCTCGCCGACCCTGCCGGCGCGAAAGCCGCCGCCCACGACGATCCTTTCCGTATCGCGCCAGGCCTTGAGCTTGAGGAAGTGGCGGATGACGAGGGCGAGCTCTTGCGCGAAGTCCTCGACTGCGCCCTGCAAGACGCCGGCCGCCTCGGGGTCTCCCTCCGCGAGCAGCGAATCAAGCTTCTTCCTGCTGATCTCGCTGCTGGGCTCGTCGCCGAAGGGGTCGTCGCCCGCCTTGCGCAACGGCTTGCGCCAGCGCTCGAGGAGCTCGCGGAACGCCCCCTTGTTGGCGCGGTCGCCGAGGAGCCCGTCGTCGTCCTCCAGCTCGACGTTGTAGCTTTCAACGTCGACGGCGGGCAGTCGGGTGGCGCCGTGTGTGACCCCTGACCCGGCCGTCTTCTGATCGGTCATGGATGGTTCCCCATGGCAAGTCCATGACAACTACAAAGCGGGGCAAAGGTTTCGATGCGTCGCTCAGCGCCGGGACGATGGGACGGCAAGCCGGCCTACGATGTCGATGGCCCGTCGCATCAGCGTCTCCGAGGCTTCGAGCGTGCGGAAGGCGGCATGCGACGTCAGTGTCACATTATCCATTCGCGCCAGCGGATGATCCATCTTGAGCGGCTCGGCATGAAAGACATCGAGCCCGGCGTGGCGGACGTGGCCGCTTGCCAGCGCCGCGAGGAGGGCGGCTTCGTCGACCAGCGCCGCGCGCGCGGTATTGACGAGAATTACCCCCCGTTTGGCGCGGGCAAGGCGCCTGGCGTCGAGAAATCCCCGCGTCTCGTCGTTAAGCGCGAGGTGGAGGGAAATCACGTCGGCTCGTCCCAGCAGTTCATCGAGCTGGACCAGCGGCACCCCGGCTTGCGGCCGCGGCGAGCGATTCCAGCCGATCACCTCCATGCCGATACCGCGCGCGATGCGCGCCATCTCTCCACCGATGCCGCCGAGCCCAATCAAACCGAGCGTTTTGCCGTTGAGTTGCATGCTTTCGAGCGGATCCCAAACGCCGGCTCGCACCGCCCGGTCCATGCGCGCGAGATCGCGGCAGCAGGCGAATATCAGCGCCATCGTGTGCTCGGCGACCGCGACGTCGCCGTAGCCCTTGATGGTGTGCACTTCAATTCCCAGCCGGTTCAGCGCGGGCACGTCCATGTAGCTCGACGCGCCGGTACCGAGAAACACGATGTGCTTGAGCCCGCGGCACTGGGCCATCGCTTCGGTCGGCATGTAGGAATGATCGTCGAGGCAGACTTCGTAGCCGGCGAGCAGCCGTGGCAGGTCGGCGGATTGAAACGGATCGCGATTGATCGCGATCGGCGGGTCGTCGGGCCGTTGTACGCGCGTAAATACCGGCGCGAGCTGGTTGTTGCAGTCGATGAAGATCGATTTCATGTCGTGCCGGTTTCCCAGGTCCCGTTTGTACGCATATTGGGTACCGCATCAACGGGCAAGCAGGGGAGAACGGACATGCCTGATGAGGCGCGCGCGCTGCACGTGCAGGGCAGGGCCATCGCCTTCCTAGGGGCGACACGGGCCAATATTGAGCATTCACGTTTGCGAGTGGCGGTGCCCGAGGCGCTTGCGCGCAGCCACGCAGGTTGATCTCATGGGAATTATCAGCGGACCGGCCGGAATAAGCGCGGGCGGAGGGTTGTTGTCGCATCGTGTGACAATCGCCGCTGAGGAGACTTTCGGGAGGACGATATGAAGCAGATGACACGGCGCGTGTTCGGCGTGGCCGGCTTTGCCCTGCTGCTCGCCACATCCGCGAGCTTTGCCCAGCAACCGCCGCCCGTTCGCATCCGTGGCCAAATCGAGAAGATCGAGGGTGACGTCCTCGACATCAAGACCCGAAACGGGGAGTTGGCTTTTGTCAAGGCATCGCTGGCCGACATCCAGGTCGGTAAATTCATCGGCGTCACCGCCATGCCGCAGGCCGACGGCAGCCAGAAGGCGATCGCCATCCACATCTTTCTCGACGCGCAGAAGGGCGTCGTGGCCGACAGGCATACCCCCTGGGATCTGCAGCCGGGCAGCACCATGACCAACGCGATCGTGGACACAACAGTGGCCGGCGTCGACGGCCAGGTGATCATGGTCAAGTACAAGGACGGCGAGAAAAAAATCATCGTTCCGCCCAACGCGACGATCGTCGCCTACGCTCCCGGAGACAAGAGCGAGCTCAAGCCGGGTGCTCAGATCATCATCTTTGGGGCAACCAAGCAGGCAGATGGATCATTGACGACGCCGGCCATCAGCGTCGGACGTGGCGGCGTCACTCCGCCGATGTGAGCGTGCGAGCCGTGCGGTAGCGTCAGCGGCGCGGAATTTGCGCGCCGCCGCGGCGGGCAGGCGCGTGCGCCGAGCCGCGTGCGGGGACGTCGAGGTCGCTTGCCAGCAAGTCCGGAAGGCTTGCCGGCGCGGCGATGCGCGGCGGATTACGGCGGCCGCGGGCGCGGCTGTCGACATTTTCATCGTGCGGGCGTTTGACCGCGTCGGCGCGCGCGAGCGCCTCGATCGGCGGCGCATCCTCGGTCAACCGCGCAAGCAGCGGGGTGAGATCGTCGAGCCTTGCCGCGACGACGTGAATCACGTCGGATTCCTTCTGCAGTTCTCCGCTCACGGCGATATAACGCGCACCCATGATGACGGGACGAAAGCGCTCGAACGTCTTTGGCCAGACGATGATGTTGGCGACCGCGGTCTCGTCTTCGATGGTCATGAAGATGACGCCGTTGGCCGAGCCCGGCTGCTGGCGAACGGTGACGAGCCCGGAAACGCTGACCCGCGCCGAGGACGGCAGCAGGCGCAGCTCCTCGTTGCGGACGATGCCGCGTCGAGCGAGATCGGTGCGCAGGAATGATGCCGGATGCGGGCGCAGCGACAGTTCGAGAAACCGGTAGTCATTCACGACCTCTTCGCCGAGCGGCATGGGAGGGAGCCGCACCGCGGGTTCGCGCGGAACCGAAACTTGCGCCGGCGCTTGCGGCGGAGCGGCTGCCGCGCGGAACAACGGCAGATCGTCGTCGCGGTCACCGACGCGGCCGAGCGCCTTCGCCGCCCACAACGCCTGGCGCCGACTGAGACCGAGCGAGCCGAAGGCGTCGGCATCGGCGAGGCGTGCGATGATGCGCGGCGACAGGCCGGTGCGTAGCCAGAGATCGCGGACGCAGGTGTAGCCGGCCGCGCGGTTCTGCACGATGCTTCTGCCATGCTCTTCTGACAGTCCCTTGATCTTGCGGAACCCCAGTCGCAGCGCGTGGGTGGTGCGCATGTCGTCCGCCATGTCGCGGTGGAGCGCATGCACGCGCGCCGCCGGCTGCGGGCCGGGCTCGAGCGTGGCATCCCAGTGGGAATGGTTGATGTCGACCGGACGCACTTCGACACCGTGCTCGCGCAGGTCGCGCACGATTTGCGCCGGCGCGTAGAACCCCATCGGTTGCGCATTGAGCAGTGCCGCCGCAAACACGTCCGGATAACGGCACTTGAGCCAGGCCGAAGCATAAACCAGCAGCGCGAAGCTCGCGGCGTGACTTTCCGGAAAGCCGTATTCGCCGAAACCCTCGATCTGGCTGAAGCAGCGCTCGGCGAAGTCACGCGGATAATTCCTCGCCACCATTCCTTCGATCATCTTGCTCTTGAACATGCCGATGGTGCCGGTGCGCTTGAAGGTCGCCATCGCGCGGCGCAGCTTGTCGGCTTCGCCCGGCGTGAAGCCGCCCGCCACGATGGCGATCTTCATCGCCTGCTCCTGGAACAAGGGGACGCCGAGCGTCTTGTTGAGGACCGCTTTGAGCTCCTCCGAGGGATAGGTCACCGGCTCGAGTCCCTGCCGGCGGCGCAGATAGGGATGCACCATGTCGCCCTGGATCGGGCCCGGCCGCACGATCGCGACTTCGATAACGAGATCGTAGAATTCCTTCGGCTTCAGACGCGGCAACATCGACATCTGCGCCCGGCTTTCGACCTGAAATACGCCGAGCGAGTCGGCGCGTTGCAGCATGCGATAAACGGCGGGATCCTCTTTCGGTATCGTAGCGAGGTCGAAATATCCCTGCCCGTTGTGTTGCCCTTCGCGGAAGGAATGGAACGAAAGGTCATAGTGCGTCTCGGTCAGCTCGAATGCCTTGCGCAGGCACGTGAGCATGCCCAGCCCGAGCACATCGACCTTGAGGATGCCGAGCGCGTCGAGATCATCCTTGTCCCACTCGACGAAGGTGCGGTCCTGCATCGCGCCATTGCCGATCGGAACCACCTCGTCGAGCCGGCTGCGGGTGATGACGAATCCGCCGACATGCTGCGAGAGATGGCGCGGGAAGGATTGGATCTCGAGGGCAAGCGCGCGCATTTTCTGCATACGCGGGCTGTTCACGTCGATGCCGGCGCGCACCAGTTCGGCGCTGCGCACGCCGCCGCCGCCCATGCCCCAGATCGAGGAGGAAAGCGCGCCGATCGTGTCTTCCGACAGCCCGAACACCTTGCCGACCTCGCGGATGGCGGAACGGCCGCGGTAGGAGACGACGGTCGCGGCTATGCCGGTATGGTCGCGCCCGTAATGCGCGTAAATGTGCTGGATCACCTCCTCGCGCCGCTCGTGCTCGAAGTCGACGTCGATATCGGGCGGTTCGCCGCGATCCGAGGAGATGAACCGTTCGAACAGCAGGCGGCCGTCCCGCGGGTCCACATCGGTAATGCGCAAGCAGTAGCAGACCGCGGAGTTCGCCGCCGACCCGCGGCCTTGACACAGGATGTTTTGGCTCCGCGCGTAACCGACGATGTGATGGACGGTGAGAAAATAAGGCGCGTATTTGAGCTTGGCGATTAGCGCCAATTCATGATCGAGCGATTGGCGCACGGTATCGGGGATGCCGTCGGGATAACGCGCGGCGGCACCCTCCCAGGCCAGATGGACGAGCGCGTCTTGGGGCGTCGCGAAGCCCGCGCGCATTTCTTCGGGGTATTCGTAACGCAGCTCATCGAGCGAGAAGGTTAGCGTCGCATCGAGCGCCGCGGTCTCATCGATCGCTTCCGGCATGTCGCGGAAGAGACGCGCCATCTCGGCGGGCGGCTTGAGATAGCGCTCGGCATTCGCGGCAAGTCGGCGTCCCGCCGTGTCGATCGTCAGGTGTTCGCGGATGCAGGTGAGCACGTCCTGCAATTCGCGCCGGTCGGGATGGTGATAGAGCACGTCGTTGACGGCGATGAGCGGCACGCCGGTTTGGCGCGCGAGCGCAGCGCGCCGGGCGAGCCGCGCGCGGTCATTGCCGCGGTAGAGCATGGCGGCGGCGAGCCGCACGCGGCCGCCGGCCGCCTCGCGCAGCAAAGCAATGAGATCGGTGGCGCCGGCTTTTTTCTCGGCCTTTGCGAGGAGCCGAAGACCGTCCCTGGATCCTTCCGGATATTGCTCGAGGGCGCCTTGCTTCGCGGCGCAAACGGTGGAGGCGGAGGACGACTGCGGGTTTCGCAGGAAAGGCGGCGCGGGATGCTCCCACGTCGAGCTCTCCATCACAATGAGCGCGAGGTCGTCGATATGCTCGAGCAAGTCATCGCGATAAAGGATGCATTCGCCTTTCTCCGCGCGCAGGTTGCCGCGCGTGAGCAGCCGGCAGAGCCGTCCCCATGCCGCGCGGTCGCGCGGATAGGCGAGAATGTCCGGCGTGCCATCGGCGAACACGAGCCGCGCCCCGGGATGATAGGCAAGCGTCAATTTTTGCTCGTGTTTGATGAGATGCGCGCGCACCACGCCCGCCACCGAATTGCGGTCGCAAAGCCCGAGACCGTCGAGCCCGATATGCGCGGCCTGCAGCATCAGCTCCTCGGCATGCGAGGCGCCGCGCAGGAACGAGAAGTTCGAGGCGACGGCGAATTCGAGATAGCGTGGCATGTCACGCATACAGTCCGTGCATAAACCAACGCGGCGGGGACAATGTCGTGTCGCAGTAGAGGCCGGCGCGGAACAGCCAGAAGCGCAGCCCCGCCGTGTCCTCGACGTGGAAATAGTCGCGCGCCGGGCCGCCGTCCTCGCTCCACCAGGCGCCTTCGATGCGTTCGGGTCCTTCGGCGCGAACCACTTCGTGCAGGGCGCGGCGCCAGCGGAAGCGCGCCGGCGGGCCGTCGGGCACGAGGGCGAAGACGTCGGCGATGGGCTCGGGTTTGACGAGCAAACGCAACGGGCGCTGGCTCAATCCAGCCTTGGCGCGGAAGCGGCGGAACGCATCCCAGCCGAATTCGGCTCGCGTGATGGCCTGCGCCGGAACGGACGCGGCGGCAAGCTCGGGAATGTGACTATCGCGGGCGACGAGCCGCGAAACCCGCCGCCGCCCCAGCCGCGCACTCAAGCGATCGATCAGGCGGTCGAGCCCGACCTGATCTTCGCGCGTGCCGAGGCTGATCTGCTCGTCTGCGCAGGTCTCGGCATTGAGCACCGAGAGCCGCGCCAGATCGAAGCCGAAACCCGGATCGATTTCGTCGCCGAGCGCGGCGAGCCGCTCGACGAATAGCGCGCGGATCGCCTGCGGGTCGCGCAGCGGCCGCGAGGTGCCGACCGCGATGCGCTTGACCGCGCCATCGGTGCGAAAAAGGGCAAGCTCGAGCCGCCGCGCGCCGGCGCCGCGCGCGGTCAACGTCGTCTCGAGCCGCGCCGCGAGCCGCTCGACGCATGCGAGCACGTCCTCCTCGCGCGCGATCGGCTCGTGAAAACTTTTCTCCGCGACATAGGGCGGAACCGGCAGGCGCGGGGTCAGCGGCTCGTCTTCGCGGCCGAGCGCACGATCGAGCTGGCGCAAGAGATCGGCACCGAAACGGGCAGCGAGCGGCGAACGCGGCAGATCGAGGATGTCGCCGACGCGTTTCAAGCCGACGCGCGCCAACGCGGCGACGGTCTCGTCCGGCAGCCGCAGCGCTGGGAGCGGCAATGGCGCAAGACGTTTACGCGCCTCGCCACTCGCATCCGCCATGGTCTCCGCATCGCCGAAGCGCGCGGCAGCGGAGGCTGCGCCGATGCCGGCGGCAATGGCGGCGCGCGCAGACAAGCCCAGACACGTCATCCGCGCGAGGAGATCGTCGCGAAGCTGTTCCTCGCCGCCAAAAAGATGCGCGCAGCCGCCGATGTCGAGCAAGATGCCGTCGGGCGGATCGACGGCGACGAGCGGGGTGTAGCGTTGGCAGGTATCGGCGATGGCGTCGAGCAGGCGCGCGTCGGCGTCCTGGTCTTCCGGAACGGCGGTGAGCGTCGGATGCATGGCGCGGGCCTGCGCCAGGGCGAGACCGGCGGCGAGTCCGAGCCGCTCTGCCGCGACGTCGACCGCGAGCAGGAGATCGAGGTTGCCGCGCTTGCCGACCACGACGAGGGGGGAAGGCGCCTCACGCCACTGCCGTGCGATGCGGTCGGTCGAAAGCTTCTTCAGCCATAGGCTTAGAATGCGTTGCGAGCTCGAAACGCTGCTCCACACTGTTCCACTCCACGATCCATGTTCCGAGAGGGCCGCGACGGTTGCGCACGAGACGCGCGAGAAGACGCGGCGGACCGATGCCGTGACCGCGCTCGGCATTGGGCGAAGATGCCGCGCCGATGACCCAGCGCGTGACGGCGGCTGAGGGCGCGTCGTCCGGCGCGGTGTACAAGATCAACCCGAGCGCGCTGCCGGCAGCGGCCGCGAGCGCAAGCCGCCGCGTCGCCACCTGGTCGATGCCGCGCGGCCGCATTTCGCCGATCACCATGCCGACGGCGCGGCAGCGCAGCGCCTCTTCCATCGCCCACAGCACCTCACGCGTGTGGGCGGCGGCAACCGTGATCAGCCGCTCGCGAGAGGTCCTCGGCGATCCAGATCACGTTTAGTCCCGAAGCGGGAACCGAGATCGCGCCATCGTGCTCGCCCGCCTTGCATGAATTGGCGATCGCGGGCGGCGCTCTGCGCCGCGATGTCTTTCGCGCCGCGAGCGCCAGCGCAAAGACGCTGGCGGCGGCGACTTCCGCCTCCCGCGCGGCGGCGATCTCGTGCAACGCGCTCGAACCGAGTCCGCCGCCGAGCGCGCCGTCGATCGCCGGGTTGCCGAGCGCAAGCAGCGCGCCGCATTCGCCGGCATGGCCGCCCGGCCCTTCCAGCGCGCCGAGCTGCCGGCGCAGCTGATCGATGCGGGCTGCCGGCTGGGCAACAGAAGATGAGCTCAGTCGTCCGGTTGCCATGGGGTCAGGAGACAAGATTGTTCATGCTTTGTTCTTATTGATTCCCGAGGCCGCCGCCGTCGTCAAGCACTCACATAAGCTATTGAGGGAAGGCCATTTCCAGGCAGCCCGCGGATCCGCGGGCCGCCACTATCTTCCCGTGACGCTCGTTCTCGCCCCTACGACTGGGCAATGATGCTGCGGTCGACGTCGCGCACGCTCTTCACGCCACAGAGCGCCATGCTCACATCGAGCTCGCGGGCGAGGATGTCGATCGCTGCGGCCACTCCCGCCTCGCCACCGGCACCGAGACCATAGATGTAAGAGCGGCCGATCAGACAGGCGCGCGCGCCGTACGCGAGCGCGCGTAGCACGTCTTGCCCGGAGCGGATGCCGCCGTCGAACATCACCTCGATGACGTCGCCCACCGCATCCACCACTTTGGGCAGCGCCGAGATGGAGGAGGGCGCGCCGTCGAGCTGGCGGCCGCCGTGATTGGAGACCACGAGCGCGCCGGCGCCGGTCTTGGCGGCAATGCGGGCATCCTCCACGTCGAGGATGCCCTTGAGGATGAGCTTGCCCGGCCACAGGCCGCGGATCCACTCGACGTCCTTCCAGTTCAACGTCGGATCGAATTGACTCGAGGTCCATTGCGCCAGCGAATTGACGTTTTCCATGCCGCGCACATGCCCGGCGAGGTTGCCGAAGGTCTTGCGCTTGCCGCGCAGGACCGATAGCGCCCACGCCGGTTTGGTCGCGATATCGACGATGTTGGCGAGCCTGATCTGCGGCGGCACCGTCATGCCGTTGCGGAGATCACAGTGGCGTTGGCCGAGCACCTGAAGATCCACGGTGAGCATCAGCGCGCTGCATTTTGCCGCTGCGGCGCGCTCGATCAGCGCGCGGATGAAGCCGCGGTCCTTCATCACGTAGAGCTGAAACCAGAACGGCTTGTCGACCGCTTGCGCCACGTCCTCGATCGAGCAGACCGACATGGTCGAGAGCGTGAAGGGAATGCCGGCCGCCTGCGCCGCCCGGCAGGCGAGAATTTCGCCGTCGCCGTGTTGCATGCCGCAAAGCCCGATCGGCGCGAGCGCCAGCGGCAGTGCAACGCGCTCGCCCATGATGGTGGTGGTGAGATCGCGTTGCGAGACATCGACGAGCACGCGCTGACGCAGCTTGATGCCTTCGAGGTCTGTGCGGTTCGCGCGTAGCGTCCCCTCCCCGTAGGAGCCGGCCTCGGCGTAGTCGAAGAAGGCGCGCGGCACCTTGCGGGCAGCCGTCCGCCGCAGGTCTTCGATGCAAGCCATGCTCCGCATGGCCGCGATTTGTAGCACGATCACGAACTAGGGAAGAGGATCAGGAGTCGGGAAAGCCGCCTGATCACCGAGTCTTGGGCCCCTCGGACCCGGAACGCAGGCCACGGCCAGGGCGTTGTTTATCCGCAGGGCCCCGCGTGTGCCGGTTGCAGGAAGAGACATGCATGGAAAATCCGAAACACACCGCCGAAGGGGAGCCCGACGAGAAGGCCAAGCGCAATCGCGAGGAGGCGCGCCAACGCAGGCTCGAGCGCTCGCTCGAGAAGGGGCTCGAGGACAGCTTTCCCGCGTCCGATCCGGTCAACGTCACTCAGCCCGTGCCCTCGCACCGCAAGACCGGGAGAGAATAGCAAAACCAGCCGCTTAGGAGCGCCACGCGCTTGGGTGTCGTGACCCTTATCCATACCCGCGGAAAACCCTCGTTTTCTTTGAAGATTTCAGGCAATTGACCTATCCTTCGGTGGGCAACGTCGCCGCTCGCGGGTGTGGGGAACATGGCTCGAAAGTACTTTGGGACCGATGGCATCCGCGGCCGTGCCAATGGGACCATTACCCCGGAACTGGCGCTCAAGGTGGGGCAGGCGGCGGGGTTGGTCTTTCGCCGGGGCGATTATCGCAACCGCGTGCTGATCGGCAAGGATACCCGTCTCTCCGGTTACATGATCGAGACGGCGCTGGTGGCTGGCTTCACCTCGGTCGGGCTGGACGTCTTCCAGACCGGTCCGATGCCGACCCCCGCCGTCGCCATGCTCACGCGCTCGATGCGCGCCGATCTCGGCGTGATGATCTCCGCCTCGCACAATCCCTACGACGACAACGGCATCAAGCTGTTCGGGCCTGACGGCTTCAAGCTGTCGGACGAGGTCGAGTACAAGATCGAAGAGCTGGTCGATTCCGAGCTGGTCAAGATGTTGGCGAAGAGCGCGGACCTCGGCCGCGCCAGGCGCATCGACGACGGGCAGGGCCGGTACGTGGAGTTCGCCAAGCGAACGCTGCCGCGCAACCTCTCGCTCGATGGGTTACGCGTGGTGGTGGATTGCGCCAATGGTGCGGCCTACAAGGTTGCACCGCAGGCATTGTGGGAACTGGGGGCCGAGGTGATCTCGCTCGGGGTCGACCCCGACGGCTTCAACATCAATCGCGAATGCGGCTCGACCGAGCCCGCCCCGCTTTGCCGCAAGGTGAAGGAAATGCGCGCGGATATCGGCATCGCGCTCGACGGTGATGGCGACCGCGTGCTCATCGTCGACGAGCGCGGGCACATCGTCGATGGCGACCAGCTGCTGGCGGTGATCGCGGAGAGCTGGAAGGCCGACGGCCGCCTGGCCAAGCCGGGCGTCGTCGCGACCGTCATGTCCAATCTCGGGCTCGAGCGTTATCTCGGGAAACTGGAGATGTCGCTCGCGCGCACGCCGGTCGGCGACCGCTACGTGCTCGAACACATGCGTGCGCACGGCTTCAACGTCGGGGGCGAGGCGTCGGGCCACATCATTCTGTCCGATTACACCACGACCGGCGACGGGTTGCTCACCGCGCTGCAGGTTTTGGCGGTGGTCAAGAAGCAGGAGCAGCCGGTGTCGAGCGTCTGCCACCGGTTCGATCCGCTGCCGCAAGTGCTCAAGAACGTGCGTTACAAGAGCGGCAAGCCGCTCGAGAGCGCCAAGGTGCGCGACGCCATCAAGGATGCGCAAGCCCGTCTCGACGGTCATGGCCGGCTGATCGTGCGCTCGTCGGGCACCGAGCCAGTGATCCGCGTCATGGGCGAGGGTGACGATAAGGTACTCATCGAGGAGGTGGTGGACGGCATCGTCGATGCCCTGACCAGCGCCGCCTGAGCGGCCGCCAGTCTCTATCCGGCTGCTGCCGCTTGCAAAACGCGTATGCCGGGGCCTCGCGGCCGCTGCCCAGCGCGCATACATTGGAATTCGTACAAAATCGGTGTTTTCTTTTTGCCCGCCGGCCCAGTCTCATGTATCGACAGTTACATAAAGGACTAAACCCCCGGGAACAGCCGCCCCCATGATTGTCTGTTCTTGCAACGTGCTGAGCGACCACGACGTGCGCGCGGCGCTCGACCACGCTACGGCGCCACGAAACGCGGGGCAGGTCTATGGCTGTCTCGGCTGCAGCCCCCAGTGCGGCCGCTGCGCGCGCACCATCCGCCGCATCATGGACGAGGCCACTGCGGCGGCCGCCTGCGTCCGTTGTCCGGCGACCGCCACCGCTGAATGAACTTCCGCTAGCCCCCGGTGCGGGGCGCAATCCCCTTGTCGCGCCCGCCTTTTTATAGGCACTCTCAACCGGCAATCGGCAATCGCGGCCGGTTGAGCGCAGGGGATCTACACCATGCAGGGCGACGCACGGGTCATCGAATACCTCAATCGCGGCCTGCGGCACGAGCTCGCCGCCATTAACCAGTACTGGCTGCATTATCGGCTGTTGGACAACTGGGGCTATCGTGCACTAGCCAAGAAATGGCGCCAGGAATCGATCGAGGAAATGCAACACGCCGACAAGCTCGTCGTGCGCATCATCTTCCTCGACGGCTTCCCCAATATGCAGGTGATCGATCCGCTTCGCATCGGGCAGAACGTGAGGGAGGTGCTCGACTGCGATCTTGCGGCGGAGATGTCGGCGCGCGCGCTCTACCAAGAGGCCGCCACGCATTGCCATGCCGTCAAGGATTATGTCACCCGCGACCTCTTCGAAAAGCTCATGCACGATGAGGAAGAGCACATCGATTATCTCGAGACGCAGCTCGACCTCGTCGCCAAGCTCGGCCTCGAGCTTTATGCTCAGTACCACATCGGCGAGACCGACGACGACCACTCGGATTGACGGACCGACGGTTCGTCTGCGCGTTTGCGTGCTGAGCGAACCGCCCGGCCCATTTTTCGTGCGCGTCCCGAGCGCGGCCGCCGCTTGACGGAGCGCGGCCCGTTCCGTATGTCCGGCCGCGGGACACCCCTCCCCACCGAGGGGCGCCTATCTGGAAGGGTAGATCATGAGCAATGCGATGCCGACCGTGCGGCCGCTCATTCCGCACTTCTCCTCGGGTCCTTGCGCCAAGCGCCCCGGCTGGAGCCTCTCCGCGCTCACCGACGCGCTTCTCGGACGCTCGCATCGCTCGAAAATCGGCAGAGCGAAGCTCAAACGCGCGATCGATCTGACGCGCGAAGTGCTCCAAGTCCCCGCCTCGTACCGCATCGGCATCGTGCCGGCCTCCGACACCGGCGCGGTCGAAATGGCGCTATGGTCCATGCTGGGCGCCCGTCCGGTCACGGTGCTCGCGTGGGAATCCTTCGGCGAAGGCTGGGCAAGCGATATCACCAAGGAGCTCAAGCTCCCGGACGTGACGGTGCTCAAGGCCGCTTACGGCGAGCTTCCCGACCTTGCCAAGGTCAACCCTGCTTGCGACGTGATCTTCACCTGGAACGGCACCACCTCGGGCGTGCGGGTGCCGAACGCGGATTGGATCGCCGCCGATCGCGCCGGTCTGTCGATCTGCGACGCCACCTCCGCCTGCTTCGCCCAGCAGCTCGACTGGCCGAAGCTCGACGTCGTGACGTTCTCTTGGCAGAAGGCGCTCGGTGGGGAAGCCGCGCATGGCATGCTGATCCTGTCGCCGCGCGCGGTCGAGCGGTTGGAATCCTATGCACCCCCCCGCCCATTGCCGAAAATCTTCCGTCTCACCAAAGGCGGCAAGCTCAACGAGGGTGTCTTCGAAGGCGAGACCATCAACACACCTTCGATGCTCTGCCTCGAGGACTATCTCGACGCGCTTGCCTGGGCGAAATCGATCGGCGGCCTCAAGGGATTGATCGCGCGCGCGGACGCCAACGCCAAGGTGATCGCGGATTGGGTCGCGGCGACGCCGTGGATCGAATTCCTGGCGCGTGATCCTGCGCTGCGTTCCAACACCTCGGTGTGCCTGAAGGTCGTCGACGCGTCGGTGGCGAAGCTTGCGCCCGACGCGCAGGCGTCATTCGTCAAGGGCATCGCTGCCGCGCTGGAGAAGGAGGCCGTCGCCTACGACATCGCCGCATATCGTGATGCGCCGCCGGGCTTGCGCATATGGAGCGGCTCGACCGTGGAGCGGGCCGATGTCGAGGCGCTCACGCTATGGCTCGACTGGGCCTTCGCCAAGAGCAAGGACGCGCTGCCGAAAGCGGCGTGATGATTGCAAATCGGACTGCGCTCGTGCGTTTGCGCGGACGCTGACAGCGATAAAGCGAAGCAGCCATGTCCCCCAACGTTCTCATCTCCGATGCGCTCTCTCCCGCCGCTGTTCAGATCTTCAAGGATCGCGGCATCGAGGTCGATTTCCAGCCGAAGCTCGGCGCCGACAAAGAGAGGCTTGCGCAGGTCATCGGTGAGTTCGACGGGCTGGCGATCCGTTCGGCGACAAGGCGAAGCGGCTCAAGGTGATCGGGCGCGCCGGTATCGGCGTCGACAACGTCGACATTCCCGGCGCGACCGCCAAGGGCGTGATCGTCATGAATACGCCGTTCGGCAATTCGATCACCACGGCCGAGCACGCGATCACGCTGATGCTCGCACTCGCGCGGCAAATCCCGCAGGCGGACGCCTCCACGCAGGCCGGCAAGTGGGAAAAGAACCGCTTCATGGGAGTGGAGATCACCAACAAGACGCTCGGCGTGATCGGCTGCGGCAATGTCGGCTCGATCGTGGTCAACCGGGCGATCGGCCTGAAGATGAAAGTGGTCGCCTACGATCCGTTCCTCTCGCCCGAGCGGGCGGCGGAGCTCGGCGTGGACAAGGTGGATCTCGCCGAACTGCTCAGGCGTGCGGATTTCGTGACCTTGCACACGCCGCTCACGGAGAAGACGAAAGGAATCATTGACGCCAGGTCGATCGCGGCGATGAAGAAAGGCGTGCGCATCGTCAATTGCGCGCGCGGCGGACTGGTCGATGAGGAGGCGTTGCGCGCCGCGATCGATTCCGGGCACGTGGCCGGCGCCGCCTTCGACGTCTTCACCGAGGAGCCGGCGACCGAGAATCCGCTGTTCGGCCATCCCAACGTGGTGTGCACGCCGCATCTCGGAGCCGCCACCACCGAGGCGCAGGAAAACGTCGCGCTGCAAATCGCCGAGCAGATGTCGGACTACCTCCTGCGCGGCGCGATCTCCAATGCGGTCAATTTCCCCTCGATCAGCGCCGAGGAAGCGCCGCGGCTGCGGCCCTTCATCGAGCTGGCGGAAAAGCTCGGCTCATTCGCCGGGCAATTGACGGAAACCGGCATCCTCAAGGCGCAGCTGTCCTACGAAGGGGACGTCGCCGGCATGAACACCAAGGCGCTGACGTCGGCCGCCATTGCCGGCCTGTTGCGGCCCATGCTGCAGGAGGTCAACGTCGTCTCCGCGCCGATCGTCGCCAAGGAGCGCGGCATCGTGATCGAGGAGATGACGCGCGCGGCGGCGGGCGACTACGGCAACCTGATCACGGTGACGGTGGTCACCGAGCGCCAGACGCGCTCCGTGTCGGGCACGGTGTTCGCTGACGGCCGGCCGCGCATCGTCAACATCAAAGGCATCCGCATGGACGCGGGGTTCGGCCGGTCGATGATCTACATCAGCAATCTGGACAAGCCCGGCTTCATCGGGCGTTTCTCGTCGACGCTGGGAGACGCCGGCATCAACATCGCCACCTTTCATGTCGGCCGCGATGCGCCCGGCGGCAACGCCATTGCACTGATCGAGATCGACGGCGACTTGCCCCCGCAAGTGCTCGCCGCCGTGCGCGCGCTACCGCAGGTGCAGCAGGCGCGGCCGCTGAAATTCTGAGCGCCCGGCATCAACCGGTTTGCGCGTGCAGCGAATGAATCTCGGTTTGCGTCGAGCCGTTGGTTGCCCTCACCCTCGCTGCCTCGGCGGCCGCGACTTCCAGCAGATACGCCAGATCGTCCAGTTCGACTTTGCGGCACATGCGGCAGAGCTCCCGCGTCATCGTGGCGGCGTAGTGGGCGACTTGGGTCCTGCTTTCCATGACTCCCTCCAGCTCTTTGGGAGCTCAAAGATGAAACACAACGCCGCCGGCCGATGTGAACTGGTTCACATTCGGCATTGATTGTTGCGTCAGTGCTTGGTGCGTCTGCCTCAGCCCAGCAAAAGCCCGCCGCCGCTGCGGCGGTCCGAGCGCCCTGCGTGCCGAGGTCGCCGTGTCGAGGGCCCAGCGCGGTATTCGGCCGCAGACGACGACGGGGCAAAATCCTCACCGCCGCGATGTTGCCGCAAGATTGCCTTGGAGAGAGCCAATTCATTCGCTGTGCTGAGGGTGGGCGACGGCAAGGGGTGAATAAGACCCGCAAAATCAGGCAGTTGGGCTGCGGACGGCGAGCTCCGTCGCGGCCGCGTTAACTCGCCTGGAGCATATGAGCCCTGATCGGGGTCCGAATGGCGGGGAATACCTTTGTCGCTTCGATATTGTCCCGGGCGCCGCCGACGCGAAGGAAAGCCGCCTCATGGCCAATGTGGTCGTGGTTGGGTCCCAGTGGGGGGACGAGGGGAAAGGCAAGATCGTCGACTGGCTGTCCGAGCAAGCGGACATCGTGGTTCGTTTCCAGGGTGGACATAATGCGGGTCACACGCTGGTCATCGATGGAACCACCTACAAGCTATCGCTGCTGCCGTCCGGGGTCGTGCGACCGGGGAAGCTTTCTGTGATCGGCAACGGGGTGGTCATCGATCCGTTCGCGCTGCTTGAGGAGATCGACCGCCTCAAGGAGCAGGGGATCGCCGTCACACCCGAGAGCCTGCGCATCGCCGAGAACGCGACCTTGATCCTGCCGCTGCACCAGGAACTCGACGCGATTCGCGAATCCTCGAATACGCTCACGCGCGTCGGCACCACCCGGCGCGGCATCGGCCCCGCCTATGAGGACAAGGTCGGTCGGCGCGCCATCCGCGTCATGGATCTGGCCGATCCGCTGGCGCTCGGGCGCAAGATCGAGCGCCTGCTGGCCCATCACAACGCCCTGCGACGCGGGCTGGGACTCAAGGAAGTGGCCGTCGCCGCGGTCCGCGAGCAACTCGAGAGCGTCGCCCCGCGCGTACTGCCTTACGTCGATTCGGTATGGTCGCTCCTCGATCACAAGCGTCGCGAGGGCAAGCGCATCTTGTTCGAAGGCGCACAGGGCGCGCTACTCGACATCGATCACGGCACCTACCCGTTCGTGACCTCGTCCAACACCGTCGCGGCCCAAGCGGCCACCGGCTCGGGTCTCGGCCCCGGGGCGATCGGCTACGTGCTCGGCATTTGCAAGGCGTATACCACCCGGGTGGGGGAGGGACCGTTCCCCACCGAGCAGGCCAACGACATCGGCCGCCTGCTCGGGAAACGCGGGCGCGAATTCGGCACCGTGACCGGTCGGCCGCGGCGCTGCGGCTGGTTCGACGCCGTACTCGTACGGCAGACCGTACGCACCAGCGGCATCAACGGCTTGGCTCTGACCAAGCTCGACATCCTGGATGGTTTGAGAGAACTTAAGGTTTGTGTGGGATACCGCCTCGATGGTCGGGACATCGACTATCTGCCGGCGGGCGAGCACGCCCAGGCTGAGGTCGAGCCGGTCTACGAGACCGTCGAGGGCTGGCAGGCGGAGACCGCGCGCGCGCGGTCCTGGGCGCAGCTGCCGGCACAGGCGATCAAATACGTGCGCCGCGTCGAGGAACTGGTGGGCTGCCCGGTCGCGCTGTTGTCGACCAGCCCCGAGCGCGAGGACACCATTCTGATGCAAAACCCGTTCGAGGCCTGACAACCAGGCGGAATACTGCAGCCGGAACGAGTACTCCGATGGCCGACTATTACCCCCTGATCTCCCGCGCGGTCGGCGCGCTTGAAAAGAACAGCGGCGAGAATCGCCGCGCGATTTACGACCGCGCGCGCGCGGCTCTGCTCGCGCAATTGCGCGGGGTGACGCCGGCGCTGGATGAGTCCGACATCACCCGCGAACGCCTCGCGCTCGAGGAATCGATTCGCAAGGTGGAAGCCGAATCGGCGCGGCAGTTCGTGGAAGCCTCGCGGCGGATGTCGGCGGCCAAGCTGCGCCAGTCGCGCCAATGGGAGGAGCCAGCCAAAGCGCGTTCGATCGAGCCCGACCCGCGCCGAGCGGACGACGTCGAGCCGCAGGCGCCGCGCGGCGTCACTCCGCCGCCGCCGGTTGCGGCAGAGCGTGCCGTTGCGCCGGAGGACATCGCGCGCAGGCCGGAGCCGGCATTGCCGCGCGGCATGGTCGAGCCGCAGCAGCCGGAGTCGATGTTCGACCGGCCGTCAGCGCCGGAGCCGCCGCCGGAACCGGAGACGCAACGACGCGGCGCAGGCGAACGTCGCTCGCTGTTTGATGTTTTCCGCGGCATCCCTGCGGCGGCCCTTGGCGCGGTGCGTGCGGAGAAAGCCGAGCGCGTAAGGGGCGAGCCGGCCGCTGCGCCCACGTCCGAGATCGATGTCGGCCAGCATGCGCATGAGGAGCCGCAGTTCGACCACTCCGAGCCGCGGCGGTTCGAGCCGCAGCTCCCGCGGGAACGCGTCGTCGAAGAGGCGCAAGAAGACCGCATGTTCGCTCCGCGGGAGGCACGCGAGAGCCGTTCGCGCGAGGAATTCTCACAGCCGATGCTGGAGTCGTCATTCGCGCTCGACGATGCGCATCCGCTTGCCCCGGACGCCAACGCGCCAACCCATGCGGCCGACGACGAGTACGCCTACGATGACTATGAGGACGAGGTCGCGCCGCGCCGCTCATATCGCCCGCTGATCAAGAGTCTCGTTGCGGCAGCCGTCGTTGTCGCGCTCGCCGGCATCGGCGTATGGCAGTGGCCGAATATGCTTGCGCTCTACCGCTCGTTCCGCGCGCCGGCCGTCGAGACCGCACGCGAGGCGCCGCCGCCTCCAGCGGCGACACGGCCGAAGATCACCGATCGCATCGAGCCGGGCAGCCCGCAGGCTGCGCCGACGCCGGCCCCCGGGGCGCAACCGGGTGTCACGGCCGCGCAGAAAGTGGTGCTGTATGAGGAGGATCCCGCCGATCCCAACGGAAAGCGCTTCGTCGGTTCGGCCATCTGGCGGACCGAGACCATCACGCCGGGTCCCGGACAGCCGCCTGAGCTTGCCATTCGCGCGGACGTCGAGGTGCCGGAACGCAAGCTCGCGATGACCTGGTCGCTGCGCCGCAATACCGACAAGGGGCTGCCCGCGACCCACACGGTCGAGATCATGTTCAAGCTGCCGGCGGACTTCCCCGCCGGCGGCATCTCCAACGTTCCCGGTATCCTGATGAAGCAGGCCGAGCAGACGCGCGGGGTCCCGCTCGCCGGCCTCGCGGTCAAGGTCACGCCCGGCTTCTATCTGATCGGCCTGTCGAACGCGGAGGCCGACAAGGACCGCAACATCCAATTGCTCAAGGAACGGAGTTGGTTCGACATCCCGGTGGTTTACAACAACAACCGCCGCGCCATTTTGGCCTTGGAAAAAGGCACGCCCGGCGAGCAGGTCTTCGCCGACGCGTTCAAGGCCTGGAAGCAGTAACGGCGTAGTCATTGCCGGGCGTGACCCGGCAATCCATCACTTGGCGCAAGACGCTTTTCCCGATGGATGCCCGGTCATAAGCGCGTCTACGCGCGTCTGCGACGCGCTTCTGCCGGGCATGACGCAGAAGAGCGATGTCTCAATGCGCGTGCAGTGCCGGCGCGTTGGGACGGCTTTCCATCGCCGCGAGGCGGTGCTTCACCGCCCGCTGCACTTTCTCGAAGGCGCGCACCTCGATCTGGCGCACGCGCTCGCGAGAGACGCCGAACTCGGCCGCCAGATCCTCGAGCGTGACTGGATCGTCGGCGAGCCGGCGCGCCTCGAAGATACGCCGCTCGCGCTCGTTGAGCACCGAGAGCGCGTCGCCGAGCGCCTTTCGCCGGTTATCCGATTCCTCGTCTTCCACCAGGCGCGTCTCCTGGTCGGAGACCTCGTCGACGAGCCAATCCTGCCATTCGCCGGAATCGCCATCGTCGCGGATGGGCGCGTTGAGGGACACGTCGCCGCCGAGACGGCGGTTCATGTCGACCACGTCCTGCTCGGTCACGCCAAGCCGCTTGGCGATGAGCTTGACTTGGTCAGGACGCAGGTCGCCCTCTTCGAGCGCCGAAATCTTGCTCTTGGCCTTGCGCAGGTTGAAGAAGAGCTTCTTCTGATTCGCCGTGGTGCCCATCTTCACCAGCGACCAGGAGCGCAGGATGTACTCTTGGATCGCCGCCTTGATCCACCACATGGCGTAAGTGGCGAGGCGGAAGCCTTTGTCGGGCTCGAAGCGCTTGACCGCCTGCATCAACCCGACATTGCCTTCGGACATGACTTCGGAAATCGGCAGACCATAGCCGCGGTAACCCATGGCGATCTTGGCCACCAGGCGCAAATGGCTGGTGACGAGCTTGTGCGCCGCATCGCGGTCGCCGTGCTCGCGCCAGCGCTTGGCCAGCATGAATTCGTCCTGCGGTTCCAGCATCGGGAACCGCCGGATCTCCTCAAGATATCGGGTAAGGCCGGATTCGGCCGTCAAAATTGGCAAAACTGCAGCGCGGGCCATTATAGCGCCCTCCAAAGTTTGCCCCCGGTGACCGGCGGGCGGAGCACACCGCCGCTCCCCGAGCCGACGGTGCTCGTCATGCTGCGACCGCGAAGTCTGATCGCGGGCGCAACATTACAGGACGAGGGGGTACGAACAAAGTTAACTCGGCGTCACGTCACCGTGACTCGTCCGTGTCCGCCTAAGCCCTTGCGTCGGCTTGAACTTTTGCTCAAGCCCTTGCGCCCTGCGCACCGAGGCTATGGCGTAAACGTGAGAGATCATCCGGCAGTTCCGAGCGGAACTCCAGATTCGTGCCCTGCGATGGGTGTTCGACCACCAGTAAATAGGCATGCAGTGCCTGTCTGCCAAGGGCTTCCAGCGCGGATTTGGCTTCGGCGGCGAGTTGATTCGCCTTGGTCTTGAAGCCGCCGCCATACACCTCGTCGCCGAGAAGAGGGTGACCGATCGACGCGAGGTGGACGCGTATCTGGTGGGTCCGTCCGGTCTCCAGCCGGCAGGCGACGAGGCTCGCCACCGGCGCCCCGTCGCGGCCGGGATAGCGTTCGAGCACCTCCCAATGGGTCACCGCCGCGCGGCCGTTGGCGCGCACGGCCATCTTCTCGCGCGCGTGGGGATGCCGGCCGATGGGCTTGTCGATGCTGCCGCGCGGCCGCTCCGGCGCGCCCCACACGAGGGCCAGGTAGCCGCGACGCAGCGCCTTGCCGCGGCCTCCCTCGGCGAACTGGCGGCTGAGCGCGCGGTGGGCGCGCTCCGTCTTGGCCACTACCATGAGGCCGCTGGTGTCCTTGTCGAGCCGATGCACGATGCCGGGGCGCTTGACGCCGCCGACCCCGATGAGGCTGGCGCCGCAATGGGCGACGAGCGCGTTGGCCAGCGTGCCGGTCCAGTTGCCGGCGGCCGGATGCACGACGAGCCCGGCCGGTTTGTCGATGACGATGAGCTCGGCGTCCTCGAACACCACGTCGAGTGCAATGTCCTCGGGCGCGATCGCGGTGTCCTCGGCGGGTGGAAGCTCGAGCACGATGCTGTCCCCGGCGTTGACGCGATGACCGGGATCGCGGATCGTGGCGCCGTCGATCGCGACGCGACCCGCCAGGATCAGCGCCTTGTGGCGCGAGCGCGACAGCTCGCCCACGCGCTCTGCCAGCACGCGGTCGAGCCGCTCGCCGGCGTCGTCGGCGGCCACTGTCAGTTCTTCGCTGCGCCGCTGCGTCATGGCCAAGAGCAATCCGTCGGCGGACGATAAAGCACCACTCGATCCCGCGGCCGCGCGCATCGTCGCCAAGGTGCGCTGGCTGATGCTGATCTCCGGCGCCACCACGCTGGTGGCGATCGCCGCCGTGTTCGGCGTCATCGGCTATCGCGTTTTCAAGGCCGAGGGAAGCGCGCCGGCGGAGGTCACGGCGCTGTTGCCGAAGGGCGCGCGCGTCGTCGCGACGGCGATTGCCGAAGATCGCATCATGGTGACCATCGATGTGGGCGGTACAATCGAGATCCGCATCTTCGACGCCAAGACGCTCAACCCCGCGGGCCGGCTCAAATTCGCGACCGAGCCCTGATCTGGCTCGCGGTGAACGTATTCGGCCTCTTTAAGAGGGACTGGCGTGATTTCCCCATGACGGGCGGCGAGGACCCAGGCGATGCAAGCCGCCGTGACAAGGCGATCTCTGGTGTGCGCGTCGACGGG
>VAZM01000144.1:501-942 GCA_005883135.1 Alphaproteobacteria bacterium | reverse complement strand
AGGCTCTCCCAACGATACCTTTGCACGCGCGGTCGCTCCGGTTCTCGCCCTGCGCGTGAAACAGCCAGTCATCGTCGACGACCGGCCCGGTGGTGGCACGCTGATCGGCGTGAAAGCGGTCACGACGTCGGCCCCCGACGGCTACACCTTGCTCTTTACCAATACGCCGACGCACGTCATCGCGCAGTTTGTTGCCGACGGCATTGCTTACGATCCGATCAGGGACTTCGCTCCCATTGTTGCGGTCGGCAAGACCTCCCTCGTGCTGGTTGTCTCGGCGAGAACTCCGGCGCATACGCTGCAGGAGTTCATCGCCTACGCAAGACGCAATCCTGGCAAGCTGAACTTCGGCTTTGGCCAAGGGACGCTGCCGCATCTGATCGGCGAAGCGTTCAAGACCGCCACGCGGAGCGATATTGTCAGCATTCCTTATCGCGGCGG
>VAZM01000144.1:0-411 GCA_005883135.1 Alphaproteobacteria bacterium | reverse complement strand
CTTCCCGACGTTCCCACCATGATCGAGTGCGGCTTGGCGGGCTTGACCACGGTCACGCACTACGGACTGTTCGGCCCCGCGGCCATTCCCGCCGAGGTGGTGGCGAGGCTCAACGGCGAAATCAACGAAGCTCTCGAAACGCCTGAAGTTCGCGCGAGCCTTCGAAGCGCCGGCATCGAACCGACCCGCGGTTCGCCGCACGACTTTGCGGCGGTGATCGCGCAGCAATTGCGGCAATGGGGGCCGGTCGCGAAGGCGACGCGGTTCCGGATGGATTAGATTGGATGCCGGATAGATGTGCGCGCGATTCGCCGCCGGACGCCAGACCGCCCATTTGGGGGCGCTCCTTGCGCGCGGCGGTGATCGGCGCTATCTCCGGAGCTTCTCCGCCTGCTCCCTTCGTCTAGCGGC